>JAQTSH010000216.1 GCA_028711405.1 Methanoregula sp. | reverse complement strand
CCCGGTCGAGCACCTCCCGTTCGGCATCCCCCAGCGGAAGCATCGTGCCACCCCGTGCGATGATCCGCTGGACAGCGGTGCAGACAAGCATCGAAAAGCCCAGATCCCCCCCAGCCCAGAAGACCCGTGATGTGCCGCTCTCATGCGGGACCACCACCACCAGGTTGCGCCCTTCATCGCATTTCACCACCGACCACCCCCTGCCCCCCAGGGAGAACCCGTCAGCCTGCGGGCTGTTCACGAACCGGGCGTCAAGGTTCCCCACCACCTCCCCGTCCGGGGTCACCGCTCGGTACTCCCCCGCACCGCTGATCACCGAATAGAGCGCCTTCCAGTTCGAGCGCCCGAACTCCCGCTCTGCGGGGGTACCGGGCATCAGCATCTCCCCATCGGTGGTGAGATAGCCCTCCTGGACAAGATGGCTCACGATCGCATCCAGTACACCGGGAGAGATCCCGGAGAATGCCGGCAGCGTAAGCAGTTGGCGGGCGAGCCGCTTTCTGCTCGTGCGGGGGGCATGGAGCAGGGAGAGAAAGAGCTGCTGGACAAGCACATTATATGGCTTTTTCACCGGGCACAGGTCTTCCACTTCCTTCTTTGTGGCGCACTCGATGATCGCACAACTGCACAGGACCTCGCAGGGGCTTCTTAGAATCCATGCGACATATGCTGATTTCCCCCGGCGCCCGCTCCGCCCCATCCGCTGGAGAAAGGACGAGACCGAGTTCGGGGCGCCCACCTGCACGACCACATCGAGATCCCCGATATCGATCCCGAGTTCAAGCGTGCTCGTGCAGATGATACAGGCTCCTTCGTCGCCATGGAACGCATCCTCCGCAAGCGCTCGTTGTACCGGGGGAAGCGATGAATGGTGAACGTGCAGGTTCTTCACCCTCCCGGTCGCTGCCCGCATGATCGTCTCCGCCTCCCCCCGGCTGTTCACAAAGACGAGCGCTTTTCGCCCGGCAACGATCCGGACGAGTGCATCGATCCGCTTTTCCTCGTCTTCCTCCACGACAAATACAAACCGTTTCTCCTTCGCCTCCGCTGGTACCGTGACCAGTTCGCTTGTCGTGCGGTTGTCCGAGAGCCACGCAAGGATCGCGTCCGGGTTTCCCACGGTCGCGGAGAGCCCGATCCGCTGCACCGGCTGCGGTGCGATGCGGTCAAGCCGGGCGAGCAGGCACTTGACGTGGACGCCCCGCTCTGACTCCACGAAGGCATGGAGTTCATCGATGATGACGGAATGGAGGTGCCGGAGATCAGCGGATGCGGTCGTATCCTGCAGGAGCACCTCCAGGGACTCCGGGGTGATCATGAGTACATGCGGCGGTTCGCCCGCCTTCCAGACACGGTCTCCTTTCGGCACATCACCGTGCCATTTCGAGACTGATAACCCGGTTGGCACGCAGAAGAGGCTGATCCGGTCTTCCTGGTCGTTGATGAGCGCCTTTTGCGGGGAGATGTAGAGGCAGGAGACGCCGCTCCTGCCGTGTTTGAGGATGTCATCCATCACGGGAATCAGGGCGGCTTCGGACTTACCTCCGGCGGTAGGAGCGATGACGAGCACATCGCTGCCCCGGGTGATGGCAGTGTAGGCACGTTCCTGCACGTCCCGCAGGTGGTCCCAGCCCATACGTGAAAAAAGCACCTGCTGGAGGGACTCGTGCAGGAGGGGAAAGATGGGGGGAGCGTTCGTAGTAGAGGATTGTCCGGGCGTCTTATGGTTTTTTGGATCTGCCACCACCCCCGTACCGGGTATCGCGGTTGCGAATAGGCGGGAGATCCCCCTGCACTCCGGGCACCAGATAATCCCTTGACGTTTGAGGGGATCAGGGACGATTGAGGGCAATAGCAAGGATCAAAACGAAAATGCTTTATACATCAATTTTCATACAATCGTCTGGTAAATACATGACACAGGAATGGGCGTGCAGCACCGGATTCTCTCTTTGCCCATTCTTCTTTAACTTTAGATAGGGAACTTGCACCGTGCAGGTTCCCCTTGTATTGTCATTACCATGAGTTTACCAGAGGTTTTCTCTATGCTTGTGTTTGGAATTCCTGACCCCCAGATATGGATTGGCTACGTGCTTGCCCTCGGATTTACGCTTGCGTGTATCGTGTACGGTTTCATGAACTGGAACCGGGGGGGCGCGAACGATGGCAGTTGACACCCTGCTGATGACGGTGCTCGTCCTCATCTATCTCGGGGCAACACTCGTCATCGGGTATATCGGCTACAAACAGACGAAAAATACCGAGGATTATCTTGTCGCAGGGCGGAACAGTCACCCGTTCGTGATTGCGCTCTCGTATGGCGCGACGTTCATCTCCACCTCTGCCATTATCGGTTTCGGGGGTGCAGCAGCGAACCTCGGCATGGGGGTGATCTGGCTGACCGTGTTGAACATCGGGGTCGGTATCCTGCTCGCGTTCGTTCTCTTCGGCAAGAAGACGAGGGAGATCGGGCAACGGGTAAAGGCAGTCACGTTCCCGGACCTGATGTGCAAGATATACAAATCCCCGCTCCTGCAGTACATCAGCGGATTTATCATCGTCATCTCGATGCCGCTGTACACCGCCGCGATCCTAATCGGTGGCGCACGGTTCATCGAGCCGACGCTCAACCTTCCCTATACGAGTGCGCTGTTGATCTTTGCCGTAATCACGGCGTTGTACGTAGTCTTCGGCGGGATCATCGCGGTCATGTACACGGATGCCTTCCAGGGCACGATCATGCTGATCGGGATGACCCTGCTTCTGGTACTCACATACCTCGCAATCGGTGGTGTGACCGCAGGGAACACAGCGCTGACGAACATGGCAGACCTGGTGCCAAAAGCGCTCGCAAGCCAAGGGATGACTGGCTGGACATCGGTGCCCGAGCTGGGTTCTCCAATCTGGTTTACGCTCGTGACGACGATCGTGCTCGGGGTCGGGATCGGGGTGCTCGCCCAACCGCAGCTCGTGGTCCGGTTCATGACGGCTAAGGATAACCGGTCGCTCAACCGGGCGGTGCTGGTCGGGGGTCCGTTCATCCTCATGATGACCGGCGTTGCATTCACGGTCGGAGCGCTGACGAACGTGTACTTCTACCAGCACAGCGGGCAGATCGCGATCGATGCAGCGGGGGGCAACGTAGATGCCGTCATGCCGCTCTTCATCAACCTCGCGATGCCGGATATCTTTGTTGTCATCTTCATGCTCACGCTCCTCTCCGCCGCGATGTCTACGCTCAGTGCGCTCTACCACGCGATGGGCACAGCGCTCACGGTGGATCTCTGGGGGCGGGGCAGAGAATGTGCCCTCTCGCTGCGCAGCAACCAGTACGGGATCATCCTGATGATGATCGTCTCAACTCTCCTCGCCTTTGTCCTTCCCATCAGCATCATCGCCCGTGCAACCGCGATGTTCATGGGGCTCTGTGCCGCCGCGTTTTTACCGGCATTTGCCGTGGGCGTTTACGCGAAAGTGCCGTCTACACGGGCAGCCATTGCAAGCATGCTGTCCGGTGCGGTCACCTGGTTTTTCTGGACGGCGTTCGTCCACACTGCCGAGGCGAAGCCACTCGGGCTCTGCCAGTATATATTCGGAAAACCGGTCCTGTTGCCCCTGCCCTGGTCGGTGATCGATCCGCTGGTCATCGCCCTTCCGGTCTCCTTTGTCGTCATGTGCGTTCTGCAGTGGCAGGCGGGGAAGCACCCGGCTCCAGGGACGGTTGCCGCGTGACGGGTGGATCGCGGGGATGACCGCAGAACACACCAGGGGATCGTCCCTGACACACGAACCTTTTTTTGTTCAGACAAAGAGAGCTGATCATGGAACTCGCGCAGAAGAAATGCTCGACCTATAAGCCCGGGTCTCCGCCGATCACGAGAAAAGATACCGTTGAACTGATAAAAGAGGCACCCGGCTGGGCTCTTACCGG
>JAQTSH010000215.1 GCA_028711405.1 Methanoregula sp. | reverse complement strand
AAGAAGCGAAGGCTGTACCGCTACCACCGAGGCGATTGCCACACGCTGCCGTTCGCCCCAGGACAGATCATTGAGGTGCCTTCCTGCGAGGTGTTCAATATGGAGGAGACGAACCGCCTGGTCCATCCGGGTCCGGATCTCCTGCTCCGGGAGGTTCTGGATTTCAAGCCCAAACGCGATCTCGCTCTCGACATCTCCCGTAATCAGCTGGTAACCGGGATCCTGAAATATCATCCCGACATGCACAGCAAACTCCGGGGTATCATACTCACGGGTATTCATCCCGTGGACGATGACCGTTCCTTCCATGGTTCCTTTCGTTGCATGGGGGATGAGACCATTCAGGCACCGGGCAAGAGTGGATTTCCCGGAACCGCTCTGCCCGGTAATTACCATGAATTCGCCGGGCTGGATGGTAAGGTTGACATGACTGAGAGCAGTCACGCTCCTTCCGGACAGGGTTCTCGGGTACCGGAACGAGAGATCCCGTATGGTAACAGCAGGATCATGCCTCGTCACGCGTTATCACTCCGGATTTTAAAAGGCGACTCAGGACCAGGGCTGCAATAATCCCCCCGATTCCCCCGAAGATGAAATGGGATATGGACGCAGCTCCGATCCCGATAACGATGAAGACCGCAGGAATCCCGAGAAATGTCTGGAGGGCAAAGTTCACCACCATCTTTGCAAGATTGCCCGCCGCCCCTGCAATAAACCCGGCAGCCGGGTGATCCAGCCGGTAGAAGAAGAGGAGCCCGACAAGATCGATCATGGCACCCAGTGCGAGATAGATAATCAGGTTGAAGATATGCAGGGTATTTAACCCGAAGAGCGTGGCAAGAATTCCTGATACAAAACCGATATAGGTTCCTGCTCCCGGTTTTTTCACGATCCCGACACCGATGATGACCGGAACCACCCAGTAGATCCCGGTGTGCCCGGGAATTTTTAAGGGAAGGGAGAATGTTGTGTTCAAAACAACGATAAGTGCAGCGCAGAGCGAGAGAAGGGCTATCTCATACAATGAAAAATACGGTTTTTTAATCGCCATGTTAGCTCATCCTCACGAATTCTGTCCGGACCCTCAGGGCAAATCCGTCCGGCTGGGGGCGATCCACCGCAACCAGGAGGAGCAGATCGTTGCCCGGATCGTTACCGGTGGCAGTAACGTAAAACGATCCGTTCTGGTCTGTCGTTTCCGTAACCGCTCCCATCCGTTTTGAAAGACTGGGCGTGATATGGAGGGCACCCTGACCACTTTGCGGGGAGTTAAACCATAAGATGCGGGTCGTGGAAGTCAGATCGTCGGAATCCGCCAGCAGGTTGTTGGAGATGGCAATCCTGTACTGGTGGGATCCTGATATGACGAGCGGGGTTGCCGCCGGCATGGACGACCCTCCCGTCGCATTTCCCATCACTATAAAACCGCAATTGTTGTACCCCACCTGCCGGTTCGTCCGTGTCGGGATCGTACCGGTTGTCAAGCCATATACGTGAAACACCGCTCTTCCGGAGAGGTCAGTAAAATTGTACATCAGCCGGACCGATCCGATCCTCTTCACGTTGGGATCCCCGCTGACCGGTGTTGCGTTCAGGTCGATGAACATCAGGTACCAGGTTTCATTATCGAGAACATCCTTTCCCGGGTATATCCCCAGGGGATCGTAACTGGGACGCCAGGATTGCGGACCGTACTGGAACCCGGCTTTCGTCACAACCTGATCGATGAGGATTCCCGGGGTCGGTATCGTAGTACTCTGGGGGAATAGTACTTCGCCAAACGTACCCAATGCAACCATTCCGCCCAGGAAACACCCGAGTAGTACAAACGCGAGTCCAACCCGGGTACGAAACTCCATTTCAATCCCGTTTGTCTTCCATTAAGATGTCCGCCTCTTCCTTGACGAAAATTACGGTCTTCCCGCAGACAGGACTGGGACGGGGTGGTTTTTCAGGTCGGAATACTACGGTTCCGGAAGAGAACTTCTTACCATTAAGAGACCAGACTTCGTCAATACCTTCCGTAAAAAGTCGTTCCACAGAACAGGAACCGAGGATCTTCCGGATATCTCCTATCTGGAGGTACCGCCCGTCATTTTTCGCAAAGGCAAGCCCAAGACCCGCCATGGCACCGATCACGCCATCCTCAGTACCCCCAAGCCCTTTGAGCCGGATGTGCAGGTTTTTCGCAAGGGTGCGTGCCCGTTCCTGGTTGAGGACGGTGCATTTTGCGTCCTGACCGTATACAACAAGAGAAGGGCTGATCTGGCTGTCGGATGCTACGGCAAGACCGGGATCACTGCCCTCCAGAAAATCCCCGAGCATGACGTCTTCCGCCATAGAAAAGAGACGATCCATCGCCTCGTCCCCGTCAGCCTCCACGTGAATGACGGCATTGCTGTTATGCGACGTATAGGGAATATCGGGGTGCACATACAACTGGTGACGGGTGACCCCGAAGACCGGATAGTCTGCGGCAACGGCATCTGCAATCATCCGTGCCAGTTTTCCGGTCCCCCGGGGACCCGTGAGGGTATCGGTATCGTCAATACTGATATAGATCGTTTCAGTCATCTCCCAATACAATGGGTGAGACTGCAATTATAGTTTTTTTAATTTGATCTTCGGTTAACTCTATTACGTTGACAAAACAAAACCGGGTCAAAAACGGTTGGATTAACGTGTAAGGAGCGGGATCCTCTTTTTACCCGGGTTCCTTTCCGGAGGGATTCTCTCTCCGGTTCAGTTCTCTGCATGAAGGAGGGAAATTATGGCTCGTCATGAGATCCCGTGGGTAACAGTGTTTTCGGTGCATCATGGTGAACGGGTGCTGCCGCTCCCAAACCCCGGTTATGAGCGTTCCTCCCCCAAGAGGGGTGTCGGCGCGACGCCGTACCGGATCGTGCCTGGGCAAGGCGGTTCGAAGGAGAGACGGGGCTCAAGGACTTACTTTCCTGCAATGATATACCTCATATGGGGAAAAATCCAATTTGACTTATCACCGTATAAGCGAAGAGGTGGTACTTTATTCACTTTGGAAGATTATGACCCTGCCTGCGGAACCTGGTTTCCCGTACCCGGGACCTCCTTCCCACCGAATCCTTCGTGAAAAAGTGTCCGGGTGAAATTGATCATATCCTGAAATTCCCCGGGATCCGGTGTGCCTTTCGCAAACCCCACCGTTCTGCAACGGTCCAGTAGCCCCCGGATCTTCCCGGTATTTCCTGGATATGAACCGAGGAGACGTTCCAGTTCCCCGCTCGTCAATTCCTCGCCGTGACTAATCTCGTGCGAGAGAACGATCCGTATCGCCCTGCCGGTTTTCCGGTACGATTCCGGATAGTTCCCCCTGGAGGCATCCAATTCAGCCTCATCCAGAAGGTGCAACGCGATGTCACGGGGATTTTTTATAGGTTCCGGTTCAGGAACCCTGTCACTGGTGAGGGGAAGATCACGGGGACGGAACCGGGCAAGATACCAGATCCCGCCGGAGATGAGAAGAACACAAACGAGAGCAATAGCGGTAACGGCAAATGCGGGGAGGTCATCCGGGTTGTCCCCTTCAACGGAAATGATCGTCCCATTCACTATCGCCGCTTTAACATGGAGAATATGATTTCGGGAATCCGAGTAGGTAAGATCGACGGTTTCCCGGTGAGGAGTCATATTGATCCGGGTCTGGGTGCGAACAAATCCCTTTTCTGCGATCCTCGTCCCGTATTCCTGGTACGTCGTATTGGAGAAGAGCGCCTCTGGCAGGGGAATAGGAACATCGGATGATGCTTCGGCAAACAACACATGGGTTCCCAAAACCTCACCGGTAATGCCCACGTTCTTTGTCCCGGACGAATACGTCATAACAAAACTCCCGGAACTGTTCGAAACCGGGATAACATCGGTTTTTCAGGGAGCAAAACCGGCTCCGGTTAATGAACGGTTCATGGATGCCATGAGAGGATCTGCAAGGATG
>JAQTSH010000011.1 GCA_028711405.1 Methanoregula sp. | reverse complement strand
AATGTGTGCACGCACAGATGATCAATGATACCGCTCTTTGCCTACCGTGACAACAGCTGTGATCCCCGGAAGTGCACAGTAAAAAAACTGGAACGGGCGGGTCAATTAACCATCATCAAAACGCTCTCACGGATCCCGCGCAATACCCTTCTGTTGGATCCCACCGCAGAGCAGGCACTTTCCCCTGCGGACAAGAACGTGAGATCCATCACCGCGCTCGACTGTTCGTGGGTCGTGCTCGATACGGGCGCGGTCAGCTCCTGGAGGATCCGCCGCGCACTCCCGTTTCTTATGGCGGCAAACCCGGTAAATTTCGGCAAACCCTGCATGTTGTCGTCGGTGGAGGCACTTGCAGCTGCCCTCTGGATCACAGGAAACGAAGAGCAGGCAGCGGCGTGTCTCGGGTGCGTCTCATGGGGTATACGGTTCCTTGAAGTGAACAAAGAGCCCCTCGAACTCTATGCAGCGGCAAAGGACAGCACAGAAATCATAAAGATTCAGGCACTGTTTCTTTAAAAAACGCGGATTTGGTGCAATTCAGTCCGGTTCGCGAGTGGGAAAAATGCCGGGCGGGTGATGGGATCTGTCCCGAACGCAACAAGCAAGATTTATCTTGTCTGATTCATACACTTTCGCTGTATGATCAAGGTTGCCATCAATGGTTACGGCACCATCGGAAAGCGTGTTGCCGATGCAGTCGCTGCCCAGAAGGACATGAACGTGATCGGAGTCTCAAAGACCCGCCCGAGTGCCGAGGCATTCATCGCGAAACAACGGGGTTACCCGCTCTACATTGCAGATATCTCGAAAAAAGCTGCCTTTGAGAAAGTGGGGCTGGCGGTTGCCGGCACCGTCGAGGAGATGTGCCTTGCCGCCGATGTGATTGTCGACGCCACCCCGGGCGATGTCGGCGCGACCAACAAACCCCTCTACGAGAAGCTGGGAAAGAAGGCGCTCTGGCAGGGCGGGGAGGATCATGAGGTTGCCGGGTTCTCGTTCAACTCGTCCTGCAACTACAAGGACGCGATCGGCAGGCAGTTTGTCCGGGTGGTCTCCTGCAACACCACGGGTCTGTGCCGGATCATCAACGAGATCGACCGGGAATTTGGCGTCGCGCATGTGCATGCTATCATGGTGCGCCGTGGATCGGATCCGGGAGAGATCAAGAAAGGACCGATCGATGCCGTCGTGCTCGACCCGGTGACTGTTCCCAGTCATCACGGTCCGGATGTCCTCTCGGTGCTCCCCCACATCTCCATCACGACGATGGCGATGATCGTCCCCACGACCATGATGCACATGCACGCGATCCAGATCACCACGAAAAAAGAGGTGACCCGCGACCGGGTGATCGACCTCATCAAAAAACACCCGCGCCTGGGGCTTGTGAAGAAGAGTGCAGCAATAAAGAGCACTGCGGAGCTCAAGGAGTTCGCCATGGATCTCGGCAGGCAGCGGGCTGACCTGTACGAGAACTGTATCTTCGAGGACTCGATCTATGCGAACAAAACCGAACTCTGCTTCTTCCAGGCGATCCACCAGGAAGCGGACGTAGTCGTGGAGAACGTCGATGCGATCCGCGCGATGACCGGGCTCGAAAAGGATGCCGCGACATCAATCAGGATGACAAACGCCGCGCTCGGGTTCTCGCCCATCCAGAATAACCATTAACACCGATCATCACCCATTATTTTTAATGGACGCGCACGATCTGGTCATTCGGAATACGGTAGAGGTTGTCACTCCCGAAGAACTCAACTCCCTTCTTCTTTTGCCAAAAAAGACAGTGTATGCCGGGTACGAACCGAGCGGTGAGATCCATCTCGGGCACCTGGTCACGATCAACAAGCTTGTCGATCTCCAGAACGCCGGTTTTGACGTGATCGTGCTGCTTGCAGACCTGCATGCCTTCCTGAACCGGAAAGGCACGATGGAGAGGGTCGGGGAACTGGCGGAGTACAACCGCCGGTGTTTTGAGGGACTCGGATTAAAGAACGTCAGGTATGTGCTCGGGTCGGACCTCCAGCTCAGCCGGGACTACGAACTGCTCGTGCTCCAGCTCTCCCAGCAGATCACACTCGCCCGCGCAACGCGGAGCATGGACGAAGTGGGCAGGCAGATGGACCACCCCACTGTCTCGCAGATGGTCTACCCGATCATGCAGATGGCAGATATTGCCACGCTCGGCGTAGATGCAGCAGTCGGGGGCATCGACCAGCGAAAGATCCATATGCTCGCGCGGGAGCATCTCGTCAACTTCGGGTACCGGGCACCGGTCTGCATCCACACGCCCATCTTAAACGGCTTGGACGGCAAGAAGATGTCGTCATCGCAGGGCAACTACATCTCGGTCGCTGACAGCGAGGAGGATATACGGAAAAAATGCCAGAAGGCGTTCTGCCCGCCCGTGATCCCGGAGAACCCGATCCTCCAGATCTTCCAGTACCACATCTTCCCCCGCCTGCCTGAGATCACGGTCAAGCGCCCGGAAAAGTTCGGGGGAGACCGCACCTTTACGGGGTATGCAGAGCTCGAGACCGCTTATGGCGCAGGAGAGATCCACCCGCTCGACCTCAAACGTACCTGCGGGGACGGGCTTATCGAGATCCTCGCCCCGGTGCGCGAGTATATACGCTGATCCGGTGCACTACTGGATAATTTCCGGGGATTGTTGTGAGCCAGGAGGGAGCAGAAGAGGAGTTTGATGCACGTCTCGCGGAGATGGGCATCCGCGTCAAGGATGCGAACCTCTTCAAGGTCAGGGAGAATGTCTTTGATGAGGTGACGCTCCTTGCCCTCTACAAGCTTGTCCACAAAAAATGGTTCTCGGTCATCGGCGGTTCGATCAGCACCGGAAAAGAAGCGAATGTGTTCTACGGCGAACGGGAGGATACTCCTGTCGCCATCAAGATCTACCGTATCCAGTCCGCGAATTTTACGACGATGAGCTCGTATATCACCGGAGACCGAAGGTTCACCCACGTGAAGAAGTCCAGGAAAGATCTCATCTTTGCCTGGACGCGAAAGGAGTTCTCCAATCTCGTGCGGGCACGGGAAGCGGGGGTTGCCGTGCCGGAACCGCTGGTCTGGGACCGGAACATCCTGATCATGTCATTTCTCGGGGATGGCGAGTGCCCCTATCCCCAGATCCGTAACGTGGCGCTCAGTGACCCGGCGCGGGAATACGAGACGATCATCGGGGCGATTGACACCCTCTACAAAAAAGCCGAACTGGTGCATGGTGACCTGAGCGAGTTCAATATATTGTACGGAGACAAACCATACCTCATTGATATGGGACAGTCGGTCACCCGCGATCATCCCCGCGCGCTCCAGTTCCTGATGCGGGACATCCGCAACATCAACAGGTTCTTTCAGAAGAAATGCGATGTCAAGACAGAGTACGAAATCTTCAATGCGGTGACCGGGTTACATGTGGCAGAACCATAAACGTTCAGGGATTTCTGATGTGTGCAGATCGGTGGCAGCGGTAATTCTACGATAGGATTGCATGGTATGCAAAAAAGAGCGGGTAAAGGGAAGACGGCAATAAGAAAAGCCGGAAAAAAGCAAATATGACAGAAAAGGTGCATGAAACATGATACAGGAAGTTAAGATCGCAACGAGCCGGGTGGGCGTACTGATTGGAAAAGGCGGTACAACGAAAAAAGAGCTCGAGACAAAGACCCACACAACGATCACCATTGACAGCAAGGAAGGTCTGGTGAAGGTCGAAGGATCGGACGAGAACACGATCCCCCTCCTGCGCGCAGTGGAGATCATCAACGCCATCAACTGCGGGTTCTCCCCGGAACGGGCATTTGAGATGATTGAGGATGAGGATCTGCTTCTCGATGTGATCGACCTCTCCCGGAATGCCGATACCCCGCAGAAGCTCGACCGCCTGCGCGGGCGGATCATCGGGAAGGACGGGCGTGCCCGCGAACAGATCGAGAACATGACCGAAGTGGATCTCTCGGTCTTCAATCATACCGTCGCTTTGATCGGGTACCCGGAGCAGATGAAGGTTGCCCGTGCAGCGATCGATATGCTGATCGAGGGTGTGCCGCACGAGAACGTCTTTGCCTTTCTGGACCGGAAGAAGAAAGAGGCAAAGCAGGATATGCTCAGTTATTATTATTGAGAATTTTTGATCTTCAGGGTATAAAGAGCACCTCCAACGGTAAACCCGAAAAAACTAAGACGAGAAACACACGATACCACCCCGGAATTCCAGGAATACCTGCACTTTTTTGACACAGGAGACCGGGGAAAGACGCAGGAGTTCATGAGACAAGGACCAGATCCTCAAAAAGCGGTGGATTCACCGGTATCGATAAAGAAGGCTCCGCACGCAGGGACACATGCTCCCGGACCGGGGGGCTCACCCGCAGGTCCAGGGTCGGCACCCGAAAAGGAGCCCATGCAGGTCAAAGACCTCCCCCTCCCCGAAAGCCTGAAGCAGCGGTACCTCGACACGGGCATCACCCACCTCTACCCGCCGCAGGCAGCCTGCGTGGAGAAGGGCATCTTTAACAACAAAAACCTGCTCGTCGCAATCCCAACGGCAAGCGGGAAGACGCTCGTTGCCGAGATGGCGATGCACACGCATATCGCACGGGGGGGAAAGTGCCTGTATATCGTCCCCTTACGGGCGCTCGCGAGCGAGAAGTACGAAGAGTTTACGAATAAAGGTGTGCAGGTCGGGATCTCGACCGGAGACCTGGACCGGCGGGACGATCATCTCGGTAAAAACGATATCATCGTTGCAACGAGCGAGAAGGTGGATTCGCTGTTGCGGAACGGTGCACGGTGGATCCCGGATATCTCACTGCTTGTGGTTGATGAGGTGCATCTCGTCGATTCCCCGGATCGCGGTCCGACGCTTGAGATGGTGATCGCAAAGATGCGCCACCGGAACCCGGCGATGCAGATCATCGGGCTCTCCGCAACGATCGGCAACCCGAATGTGCTTGCCGGCTGGCTGGATGCGGAACTTGTGACGAGCACCTGGCGCCCGGTTGACCTGCGACCGGGGGTCTTCTACACAGATCGGATCTATTTCCGGGAGGGTACACGGCAGGTGCCGCAGGTCTCGAAGAACTATGATGATCTCAACCTCTGCCTCGACACGATCGCCGAAGGGGGGCAGTGTCTCGTCTTTGTCTCCTCACGGAGGAATGCCGAAGCCTTTGCGAAGCGGGCAGCGGCGGCGATAAAGAGCGAGGATCCTGCGCTTGCCATGTATGCAAAGAACCTTCACGCGGGTACCGAGATGGAGATGGGAAAACGGCTCGCGGACTGCGTTTCCAAAGGTGCAGCGTTCCATCACGCAGGCTTGAGCCGGAATGAACGGTCGGTGATCGAAGAAGGGTTCCGGAAAGGGGCGATCAAGTGCATCTCGTCAACCCCGACGCTCGCTGCCGGGCTCAACCTTCCCGCACGGCGGGTCATCATCCGGGACTACCTGCGGTTCTCTGCCGGCGAGGGGATGCAACCGATACCGGTGGGTGAGTACCACCAGATGGCGGGACGGGCGGGCAGACCCCGGCTCGATCCCTATGGCGAAGCGGTGCTGATCGCAAAGGAGAAGTGCCAGATCAAGGAGCTGTTCGACTGCTATATCGATGCGCCACCGGAAGATGTCCATTCCCATATCGCCGCTCCGACCGCACTCTTTACCCATGTCCTCTCGCTTGTCGCATCAGGTTTTGCCGGTACGAAAGAAGAACTGTCGGCGTTTATGAACCGGACGTTCTATGTCCATGAGCACAGGGGCGGGCGACTCGTGCACAAAGCGGTCGCGGCAGCGCTTGAGTTCCTCATCACTGCGGAGCTTGTCGTCGAGGTGGGAGAACACCTTGAGGCAACTGCGTTTGGGACGATGGTGTCCCGGCTGTATATCGACCCACGCAGCGCGGCGATGATCGTATCGACCATGCGCTCGGTGGAGCAATATGCAGACCTTGGCATGATCCACCTGATTTGTAGCACACCGGATATGCTCAAACTCTACGTCAAGAACTCGGATACGGATACGCTCACGCGGATGATGGAAGACCATATCGATGAGCTCTGGCTCGACTTCCCGAACGAGGATGACCTATACCGGGCGCAAAACGACGACGGGGATTCCTATGATAAACAGGTGGAGACGTATTTCCGGGCGTTGAAGACCGCGATGCTCCTCTCGGACTGGACCGATGAATTGACCGATGCGAAGATCTGCGAGCGGTATTCCGTGGGACCCGGTGATATTTACGGGATGGTTGAGAGTATCAACTGGTTGCTGCACGCGAGTGCGGAGCTCGCGCGGATGTGTGCCTCACGACACTATCCGGAGATCCGCGACTGTGAGACCTGCATGAAGCACGGGATCCGGCGCGAGCTCCTGCCGCTCATCCGGCTGCGCGGGATCGGCAGGGTGCGTGCCCGCCGGCTCTTCAACCACGGTATGACCTCGCCGGATGAGATCAGGAAACACACACCGGAAGAGGTGGCACGAATTCTCGGGCAGGGCATCAGCGACCAGATCTTTGCCCAGCTCGAGAAGATGTCGCAGAAGACCTCCGCGGATGAGGGGTATCCCGATCCAAACCGGGGACAATCCACACTCTTTCATTTCGGGGCATAATTTTTGGGACAAAATAATCGGAGCATACCATGGAGTCACCACACCATTCCTGCGAATGCCGGTGCGCAGTCAGCACGACAAATGACCGGGTGGCACTGCTGGCCGAGATCCGGGAGATCGCCGATCGCCATCAGACCCGGATCGTCTGTTTTGATGCAGAGAAGCTGGCGTGCCGGGCACATGCAGAACATGCATGCCGGTTCGCCTGGCGATCGTTCTATTCCGGTACCCCAATCTCCAACTCATTTGAAATGGAGGCGTTGTTATACGCTGCCGGCACCCGCCAGTGTTCTGTCGCTGCTACATTCGGTATTCACAACGGGGAGAACCGGTTGTATGTCTGTTGCTGCCCGGCACGCGACGGGATCTGGGATGACCTTGCCCGGCACCTCACGTTCGTTCCCGGGATTGATGAGTCGATGACTGAAGAGAAGACCACCCGGTTGATGGCGTTGTTTGGGATCACGGAAGAAGAGTGTGCTGCTGCAGGACCCGGGCGGATTCCTGCGCTCGTGCTCGAACGGGTTGCTTTTCTTGAAGTAAGCAAGTGAGTGCCGGACGGGTTTTGATCGTCCCGGTACTGTGCTGATATAGAGGGATCCCTGGGGTTGGAGACTGGGGACCCGGAGACTAGAAGCATGCGACGAGCCACAGGGTACATGTTTGATTTCCCGCTGAGAGTCAGGAGCGAGACCTGCGTAATCCAGGCTTGTCGGTTGTCACGACAGTCTGGATCAACGGGAAACAATTTTGAGTGCGTAGAACCCCCCAAGGATCATAAACGGATTTTGGAATTGTTGTCTGATTTTATGAGACGGGAACGATCCGGGACGGGAATTTTTGGGTGTGAACCCATGTGCGATATAACTGTGTATATCCACGCAGAGCGTGATGAGATAATTCACAAACTGCCTTGGGATAAAAGGATGGGACAAAGAGTTGAGGCAACAATCAAAAAAGTGTTCATGATGGAATTGTCACTGGAACCCAGGAATAGTGCGATGTCCACAACAATGGTTGATGGATTTACCGGTTGGCATGGGAGAGGATGTGAGCGATCTCCGGGATGATCAGTTCTTTTGTTGCGAGGGTAACAGCGGGTGTTGACCCGGGGATACAGATGATGGCTTTCCCACCCGACACCCCGGCGATGGCACGGGACAACATAGTTGAGGTTCCAATCTCAAGATAACTTTTTTGCCGGAAGAGTTCCCCGAATCCATCGATCCTCTTTTCGAGGAGTGGCATGACTGCCTCAATTGTGCAGTCATCATGCGTAAGTCCGGTTCCTCCATTTAAAATAACACAGTTTGTACTCTTCAATGCCTGGTACACCTCAGCACGGATGGCTTCAATCTGATCTGGAACAATGGCATAATGCAGCACGGGAATGCGTGCTTCATTAAGAAGTGTGGTTATGGTCTTTCCACTGGTATCAGTCTCAGGGGTTCGTGTAGTAGAGACGGTAATTATTGCTGCCTGAATTGTGATGGGTTGAACATGTTCCGCTTTCATGATGATCCACATGTGGTTAGTTACTGATTAATAGTATTGCGAAGTTTAGCAGAAGTTCATTTCGTTCATTTTTTATAAAAATGGGGAACCCCTTTGTTTCCATTGGAGAATTTAAAATGTGAGGAAGACTTTCCTAAATTTTGGAATTCAGACTTTTTCCAAAAGATAGGAAACAGACAATTTTTTTCGATTGTATTAAATAGTATACTGGTCAAATTAGAGTAAGCTGATTTTTTTAAAAATTTTTATCATTGTTGATAATTTTTTTATTTCCACACGAAACAAAGGGGTCCCCCCATTTCCATCTTTTATGAATAAAAACTGTTATCGAGCTGGGTCATAGCCTCATAAATATAATAAAACAACCTCGAATTGCGAATATTTTCGTCCTGAGTTTATAAGCAACTCCCTCATTCTCCGGTTAAGACCCAGCCTGTAATTCCTAATTACGTAACCTGATTTAAGGTTATTGAGGAAGAATACAAGTAGGATTTTCATCCTACATCCTTATCATTAAGATATTCCTGGATAAAGTTGCTTAGATCCATAAGCTCTGATTTTGTTTGCCTCTTGTTAGAAATCAGGGCGTTTTTTTATTTGTCGCAAATTGTTTACGCTATCTATGTGAAAGTCTCTAAACAGCCATTTAAAATCTATTTGAAATATTATTTTTTAAATAGTTGCGTTTAGCCGCGAAATCCTAAATAATCCTCAAAATACACGATCTCCATTGGAAGTAAAGGGGTTTATAAAGGGAATAAACCAGTCACTTTTTTAATCTAATCTCACTAAGAATCAACTCTTCAGTGTCACCATGCCAGAACCACAAGATCCATCTACCGGGTTGTTTTTAAAATACATCTCGAACAACCGGATATTCCGGGACCGCGAAGTCCTGCGGCACTCCTATCGACCCCAGATCCTGCCCCACAGGAAACCCCAGATCGATCATGTCGCTTCCATCCTTGCCCCATCTCTCAGGAATGAGACACCCTCAAACATTCTTATCTATGGTAAAACCGGGACAGGAAAGACAGCAAGTGTCCGGTATGTCGGCGCGGAGCTTGAGAAGGCGAGCAGCACGATGGGCACCCTCTGCCGGATTGTTCACTTAAACTGTGAAGTGATCGATACCCAATACCGGGTCCTGGCACAGATTGCAAAATGTATCGTCGACGTGGATGCAGTCGCAAGTGACAAGACCCGGACACACATTCCCATGACCGGGTGGCCCACTGACCAGGTCTATGCAGAGCTGAAAAACCAGCTCGAAGCCGGTGGCGGGGTGCTTGTTATTGTGCTCGATGAGATCGACAAACTCGTTAAGAAGAGCGGCGATGACACGCTCTACAATCTCACCCGGATCAACTCGGACCTCGTCAAGTCCAAGGTCAGTATCATCGGCATTTCCAACGATCTCAGTTTCAAGGACTTCCTTGACCCACGGGTTCTCTCTTCTCTCTCCGAAGAAGAGATTGTCTTCCCACCGTACAATGCACCTCAGCTCGTGGACATCCTCACCCAGCGCGCCACCGCTGCGTTTGTAGATGGTGCCATCGCGGACGGTGTCATCCCGCTCTGCTCTGCGCTTGCCGCACAGGAACATGGCGACGCCCGGCGGGCACTCGACCTGCTCAGGATCTCAGGTGAGCTCGCGGACCGGGACGAATCCACGCAAGTTACCGAGGAGCACGTCAAATCCGCCCAGGCGAAGATCGAGACAGACAGTATGATCGAATGTATCGCGACGCTCCCCACGCAGAGCAAGCTGATCCTCTTCTCCATGCTGATCCTGGAACAGATGGGTCAGAATATCTTTACGAGTGGGGACGTCTCACGTATTTACCAGGACATTGCACCGACCATTGAACTGGATATCCTCACCCATCGCCGCATCACCGACCTCGTCTCCGAGCTGAACATGCTCGGTGTCATCAACACACGGGTCGTGAGCCGCGGCAGGTACGGACGGACAAAAGAGATGTGGTTCGATGCCAATGCCGGAAAGATCCGTGACGTCGTGTTAAAAGATCCCCGACTGAATGGATTAAAAGATCTCGATATAAATCAGATGCAGGCAAAATGGTTAAAGACATGGTTCAGGTGAAGACTAATGGATGAAAAAGACCTCGAACTCCTCAAAATCCTTGAGGAGAACAGCCGGCTTTCCGCCCGGGAAATCGCATCGATGACCTCTCTCTCCGCTGCCGAAGTGGAAGCACGGATCCACGCGCTTGAAGATGCGCAGGTGATCCGAAAATACACCACGGTCGTCAACTGGGAAAAGGCAGGAAATGGCGAGGTCTCAGCTATCATCGAACTGAAAGTGAGCCCTGAGCGGGATTACGGGTATGACCGGATCGCAGAACGGCTCTCCCGGTTCAGGCAGGTCAGAACCCTCCGGCTCATGACCGGGACCTATGATCTCCAACTGCTCGTCAGCGGGAAGAACATGCAGGAAGTCTCCCGGTTCGTCTCCGAGCATGTGGCACCGATGGACCGGATCCGCGAGACCGCGACACACATCATCATGAAATCGTACAAGGAGAACGGCAACATGCTCTTCTCGGAGCAGGAACCGGAGCGCCTTCCTTACTCGTTCTGATAGGAAAAGAGTGGTGAAACAATGCGTAACTTCATATCGGAACGTGCCCACGAAATCCCCCCCTCCGGCATCAGGAAGTTCTTCGATCTCGTCCTCACCATGGACGACGTCATCTCCCTCGGTGTCGGAGAACCGGACTTCCGGACTCCGTGGAACATCTGTGAATCAAGTATTTACTCGATCGAGCAGGGTGTTACCTCCTACACGTCCAATAAAGGACTCCAGACTCTCCGGGAGGCACTCGCACATCACCTCCAGGAGCGCTACAAGCTCACGTACGACAGCGAGCACGAGATCATCATCACGACCGGGGTCTCCGAAGGGCTCGACATTGCGATCCGCGCCATCGTGGACCCGGGTGACGAGGTGCTGATCGCGCAGCCCAGCTACGTCTCCTATGCTCCCTGCGTCTCGCTCGCAGGCGGGGTACCGGTGCCGGTGGAATGTGTTGAAGCGGATCATTTCAAGCTCAATCCCGACACCCTGATGGAGAAGTGCACACCGAAGACCAAGGCGCTCATGATCAACTTCCCGAACAACCCGACCGGTGCCGTGATGACGCAGGGAGACCTCGAAGCCATTGCGGATATTGTCATCGATCATGACCTCCTCGTCATTAGCGACGAGGTCTATTCGGAGCTCACGTACGAGGGAAGTCACGTCTCCACCGCGACCATCGACAACCTCCGGGAACGCACAATCACGCTCAACGGCTTCTCGAAAGCGTATGCGATGACCGGTTGGCGGGTGGGGTACCTCTGCGCCCCGAAAGAGATCTGCGACGCCGCGTTGAAGATTCACCAGTACGTGATGCTCTGCGCACCGGTGATGGGACAGGTCGGGGCACTCGAAGCGCTCAGGTCTGCCGAAGAGGAGAAGAACAGCATGGTGAACGAATACCGTCTCAGGCGGAACATGTTCGTGTCCGGGCTAAACCGGATCGGGCTCTCCTGCCATGTTCCGGAAGGAGCGTTCTACGCGTTCCCTTCGGTGAAAGGAACCGGCTTGTCCGATGTCGAATTTGCCGAACGGTTGTTGAAGGAGCAGCGGGTGGCGGTAGTCCCCGGCAGCGTCTTTGGCGCCGGAGGAGACTATCACCTCCGCTGTGCGTACGCGGTCTCGCGCAAGAAACTCGGGGAAGCCCTCACCCGGATGGAGACGTTTGTCTCCGGGCTCTGATCTGGCGAACTCCATCCTGCACTCCGGTATGAACACCGGCATAATGGCAAAACGGTAAACCGGAGATCACCCGCGTGTGTCCACACCCGCATGGGTCACCGGAGAGCAAAAAACCGGCACATCCGGTTTTTATGTGTTCTGCCCGGTCGTGCGGAGAAGCGGTTTTTTTCTTTTTTCATTATTGTGTTCCCGTCTCCACCTGTCTCCCTCAGTTTCCATCCTGCCCTCCAGTCTGCCCGGCATTTTTAAAAGAATATTTGGGGATACTTTATTGCTCAATTCGACCTACACTACTTGATACTTCAATGAGCTGTACAATCATCGTTGGTGGATTTTTTGGGGATGAAGGGAAGGGCAAGATCGTAGCCCATATCGCGCACGCGGATGAACCCGTGATCATCTCCCGCGGCGGTGTAGGTCCGAACGCCGGGCACACCGTTTTAGTTGGTGACCATGAATACAGTGTTCGCATGGTCCCCTCAGGTTTTGTGTACAAAAAGGCGAAGCTCTGCATCGGCAGCGGTGTCCTTGTGGATCCCCGCGTGCTCGCGCATGAGATCGAGACGCTGGATGTCAAAGGGCGGATCTTCGTTGACAGACGGTGCGGGGTCATCACGGAAGACCACATCGCGAGGGACAAAGGCAGCGCCCATCTGGCAAAGAAGATCGGGAGCACCGGCTCCGGGTGCGGACCGGCAAACTCCGACCGCGTGATGCGGGTCTCCCCGCAGGCAAAAGACGTGCCCGAGCTTGCCGAGTACCTGCTCGATGTCCCGCAGGCAATCGACGACGCATTAAAATCCGGTAAATCCGTTCTTCTTGAAGGGACGCAGGGCTTTGGCATCTCCCTCTACTACGGGACATATCCGTTTGTCACCTCAAAGGACACGTCCGCCTCTCAGATCGCGGCAGACAATGGTGTGGGACCGACGAAAATTGATGATGTCGTGGTTGTCTTCAAGGCGTACCCGACCCGGGTGGGCGAGGGTCCGTTCAGCACCGAGATGTCGTTTGAAAAGTCCGATGCGATGGGCATCCAGGAGTTCGGGACGGTCACCCGCCGGAAGCGCCGGATTGGTGGATGGGATGGCGGGATGGCACGGTACTCCGCGATGATCAACGGGTGCACGCAGGCAGCGATTACCGGGATCGATCATATCGACAAGGCATGTTTCGGGATCACCGAGTACTCGAAGCTGACAAAGAAAGCGCGGACCTTTTTAAAACAGGCGGAAGAGGATATCGGGAGCCCCATCACGCTCATCTCCACCGGACCGGAGATCTCCCAGATCATCGATATCAGGAATGAACTCGTATGAAACGAAAACTGATGGATATCCTCTGCTGCCCGGTCTGTAAAGGCGATCTTGAGCTTCGGGTCGATGCAGAGAATGAACAGGAGATCCTCGAGGGGGGTCTCCTCTGCGCTGCATGCAACGTGGATTATCCCATCCACGAAGGCATCCCCAATCTCCTCCCCCAGAACCAGAAGGACTAGAGCCGTGACGTTATGAACCCCCCGTTGCCAACCGGTGCCGTGGCTGTCGAGGGAGAAGAAGTACCCGGAAAAATTTTTGAGTGCTACCTGAACCGGTCGGGGATCAACACGATTGAGGTCCCGAAAGAACCGGTGCGTGCGGATATCGGGGGGAGACTCTGCCTGAAATTTTTGAACCGGGGTGCCCCGGTACACATCACGGTCACGACAACGAACGCCGGCATGTTCACCGATTTTTATCACGAGAACCTGTACGTGGTTGATGACACCGTGCTGCCCATCCTATTGAAACGGGGGTGCCAGCCGGGCTTCTTTGATATCGATATCCTCGCCGGGTACGGGGGATCGAAGGCAGCGATCCGGGTGGATGTGGACCGTTTTTCTGAGCGCGAGGCAGAAGCCCGTGCTGCCCTGCTCCCGGTCCAGCCGGAGGCACACGGGCGCCCGCACCTCTTGATGGTGGCGATGGGTATTGCGCTCGTCCTGTACGCGAGCTGGGTCTACACCGGCATTGCAGATCTCAACACAGCAGCTTTTATCATACTCATCGTCGGTGCATTGTACACATGGTACCGACAGGGTTAGTGCTTGCAGTCCTGGTGCTCGCGCTGGCACTGGTCGTTGACAGGTGTACCGGAGATCCACATTCGGCATTCCACCCGGTCGCGCTCGTCGGCAGGTTCATTGGCTGGTGGGGCAGACCGGCGCTCTACCCGGCACCGTTCCAGCGCGGAATCGGGGTAATTCTCTGGATCGTCACGGTCGCGCTCTTCCTGTTGCCGTTTCTGGTCTTTACGTGGCTCGCGCCCTGGTGGCTCTACCTGTGCATCGCGCCATTCTTCCTCAAGTGCTGTTTTGCATGGCGCTCCCTTGAAGAGCACACGCTCGCGGTTGTCGCTGCGCTGGAAGAGGGTGTGGAGAGCGGGCGCGAGCGGGTGAAACTGCTCGTCTCGCGCGACACCGCCCGGCTCGATCCGGTTCATATTCGCTCCGCCGCGTATGAGTCAATGACCGAGAACCTTACGGACAGCATCATCTCCCCGCTCTTCTACTATGCTATCTTTGGGCTTGGTGGCGCTGTGGTCTTCCGGGCGGCGAATACAATGGATGCGATGCTCGGGTACCGGGATGAACGCATCCGTCTGGGCTGGTGCTCTGCCCGGATGGATGACATCTTCAATTTTATTCCTGCACGGGTGACCGTCTTATTCTTGCTCGTATACTTCACCTGCCGGGGCACCGGTGCCCGAGCATGGCGGGTGATGCGCCGGGACGGGAAACTGCGCCCGGGCTTCAACGGCGGGATCGTGATGGCAGCGATGGCGGGCGGGTGCGGGATCCGGTTCGAGAAGCCGGGTGTCTATGTGATCGGGAATGGCGAGCAACCGCTCGAATCAGGGGGACGCGAGATCCTCCGGGCAGTCCGGATCGTCACGGTCTCCTTTGCATGCGTTGCAGGGTGTGCGCTCTTTTTATTGGCTTGGTTGATCAATAGTACTCTCATATGAAACTGGAAGAGCTGAGATTCGGCACAGAGCTTCTCAAGCGCGGCTTTGCATCCATGCAGAAAGGTGGTGTGATCATGGATGTTGTCAACGCCGAGCAGGCAGTGATTGCCGAGAACGCTGGCGCCGTTGCAGTGATGTCTCTTGAGCGCGTGCCTTCCGATATCCGGAAGATGGGAGGGGTCGCACGGATGGCAGACCCGGAAAAGGTCACCGAAATCATCGACGCGGTCTCCATCCCGGTGATGGGCAAGGTCAGGATCGGGCATTTTGTCGAGGCGCAGGTGCTGGAAGTGCTGGGCGTCGATATGATCGATGAGAGCGAAGTCCTGACTCCCGCTGATGAACAATACCATATCGATAAGAAACAGTTCAAGGTGCCGTTTGTCTGCGGTGCCCGGGACCTGGGCGAAGCGCTGCGCAGGGTCAATGAAGGTGCGGCGATGATCCGTACGAAGGGTGAAGCCGGGACAGGGAACGTTGTCGAGGCGGTGCGCCACATGCGGGCGATCATGGGACAGATCCGGGCGATCAAGGGTATGTCCGCACAGGAACGCATCGATTACGCACGGGAGATTGAAGCCCCGGCGGAACTGGTCGCCGAATGTGCAGAGCGTGGCAGGCTCCCGGTGGTGAACTTCTCTGCCGGGGGTATTGCCACCCCGTCTGATGCGGCGTTGATGATGCAGCTCGGGGCGGACGGGGTCTTTGTCGGGTCCGGGATCTTCAAGTCTCAAGAGCCGGAGAGGATGGCGAAGGCGATCGTTGAGGCGGTCAACCATTTCGATGACGCGACCGTGATTGCCCGCGTCAGCCGGGGGCTTGGTGACGCGATGCCGGGGCTCGATGTCCACACATTAAGGGATGATGAGGTGTTCCAGTCCCGTGGACGTTAAGGTTGGCGTGCTCGCGCTCCAGGGGGATGTGAGCGAGCATATCGACGCTTTTTTTCTGGCACTCTCCCGGTGCGGGTGCGGCAGCGCCTCAACGGTGATCGAAGTCCGGAGCCCGGAGGATCTTTTTGGGTGTGCGGCACTTGCGATCCCCGGCGGGGAGTCGACGACGATCTCCCGGCTGATCGGGAAGAACGGGCTCTATGAGCCGATCCGGCAGTTCCCAGGCGGGATCTTTGCGACCTGTGCGGGGATGGTGCTTTTAGCTCGCCGGGTGGATGACCCCCGGATCCACCCGCTCGGGCTCATCGGCATGACCGTGGACCGGAACGCGTTTGGGCGCCAGCGGGAATCCTTTGAGGCGGACATTCCGGTTGACGGGCTCTCCGGTCAGCCGTTCCATGCGGTCTTCATCCGGGCGCCGGTGGCAACTGTCGTTGACGACGGTGTGCGGGTGCTTGCCCGGGTGGAGCAGGGCATTGTTGCAGTCGAGTCCGGGAAGCACATGGCACTCGCGTTCCACCCGGAACTCGGCGGAGACACCCGGCTCCACGAGCGGTTTTTACAAGCGTGTGGGCTCTGATCCCGGGCATACACACCTCTCTATCTGCGTGACCAAAAAACCGGAAAAAGGTTTTCATCGCAGTCTCTTCTTCTCTTTTGTCCCGGGTCCTGAAAATGGTCAGCACCGAAAGAGCAGGGATGTGACAGACCCCGTTGCAGAGCGCAAAGACACCATAAAAGATCAATGTACCAAAGCCCGGGAGCAGACCCCCGTTTTCATCTTCCGGCTCACTTCAAAAAAAGGTGATGATACATTCGGTCACCGGCTCCGAATGAAAGTCGTGAACGCGACGTTCATGCCAATCAGGCATTCCGGAGCACGTTTTCAAACGGCTGGATCATGTGGTGTTTCAGGTCGGAAAACATTTTTTT
>JAQTSH010000214.1 GCA_028711405.1 Methanoregula sp. | reverse complement strand
AGCGGGAACCGGGCATCCACCTTCACATCCCGTGAAGAGAAGACCACCGCATCGACCAGTGGCTCGAAGTCATGGATATCCCGCAGTTCAATCGGTTGCACCCGCATCCCGCTCCCCCCGTGAAGCGAGGTGGGCATCCGGATCAGGCGTTTTATATCGGTCGTCACCGGTTCATCCGCCAGCGCTGCGCGGGCATTCAGCCTTTTTTTAAACTCTCCTTCGGGAGCACGGACAATCGCCTCGATCACCCGGTTCTTCATCAGCTGTCCCGTTGGATGACGGGCAATCTCCCCGGCTAGTTCCTCCCGTTTATGTAAGAATGCCGCTGCCGTATCTTTTCCTACCCCCTCAATCGCCGTCAGGTGTGCAAGCGCTTCTTCGCCGCTCAAGGTACCTAACCAGTGGAGATACTCGGAGAACGCGTCCCGGAATCGCGCCTGCCAGCCGGTTGCTACCGTCATTTTGCCGGAGAAGAGCCTTATCGGGTCGATACCGATCCCACAGACATAATCGATCAGTTCCCGTCGTTCTGCGCTGCCCCACCCGCGAAACGCAAGATCCTTGACATGAATATGGTATCCCCGCCCGCCGGAAAAGACGAGTTCGATCTGTTTGGGATCCACCCCCAGTTCACCGGTCAGCATCGCAAGCAGTTTTTCCGTCTCCTCCTTGACACGGGAGAGCATCTGGTCATAGGGACCCTTGAAGATATGATCGGCATCCAGGTCAAAGATCAGGTCAGCTCCGCACCACCCTTTCTCCCCCATGGTCGCGGCATCCGGTTTCTCATAATAAGCGCTCGAATAATAGGCATGTGATGGGACGAGATTCTGGAGGTACTCGCATAATACCGTCCGATCCGCAAAGGCGATATGCCGGTGCATCCGCATCTCTTTTTCCCCGACATTGAAGTGAACAAAACCCCACTCCCGCTGTGCAAGTGATGATGGGGCAACAAGGACGGTCTTCTTGTAATACTCGGTGAACCGCTGCCGTAAAAAATTAGTCGTTGACGGGTTCATCCAAGCTCCTTAACCATATAGGGACCCCTGCGCACATATCCCTGTCTCCGGTAGTAGGGGCGGACACCAATACCGCTCATGATCGCGAGTCTGCCAAACCCTGCTGCGAAAGCGATCTCTTCAGCGCGGGCGAGCAGCATGCGCCCGTAGTTCCTGTGCTGCCATTCCTCCATCTCTTTTGCATCCGTGCCCACCGGAACCAGGCTTCCGTACACATGGAGTTCCCGCACGAGCGCTGCCCCGGTAAGTTCGTCACGGTACACCATCGACGGGAACCGGAGCCGGGCAAATCCGATGAGAGAATCACCGGAGACTGCGGATATGAACTGCTCGGTTCCGCCACAGCATTCGTACTTCAGTATGGAAATCTCCGGCTCGGTCACAGAAGGCAGCCGCCCGATCTCCCGGCACCGGATACACCGGCATCGCTTCCCGTGCAGGTGGAGCCGGTCCTGGGCAAGCTGCCGGAAGTTCGAGTGCCGCGATCCGGCAACGATCAGTTTTGCCGGAATGTCCCGCTGGATTCGGGAAAGCCGGGTGTATTCGGGGATGACCGACTTCGCGTACGCGACCAGATCGATCATGGCATCCTCGTCATACGGCGCATACTCCCCCCGCTTCCAGAGATCCTCGATCTCGGAACCCGGCGTAACAAGCGTCGGGTAGATTTTAAGGAAGTCCGGTCTGAACCGGGCATCCGAAAAGATCGTATCGAACATCTGCCGGTCTGCCTCGATACTGGAACCGGGAAGATTGGGCATCATGTGGAACCCGACCTTGATCCCCGCGTCGCGCAGGAGCTGGTTCGCCAACACGGTATCTGCAACGGTGCAGCCCCGCCGGTTGAACGTGAGGATCGCGTCATCGACATGCTGGACCCCGAGCTCAACTTTCGTGACGCCAAGGTCCAGCATCCGGTCGATATGCTCCCGTCTGCTCCAGTCGGGACGGGTCTCAAACGTGATCGCAACACAGCGGACGGCAGCAGTTTCGTTTGCCGCTTCAACCGTACTGACCGCAGGGGCAACCGGGGCGGGACTGTTCTCCGGGTACAGGTTCATCGCCTCGATACACCGGGCGACAAACTCATCCTGGTACTCTGCCGGGCGGGCAGTCATCGTCCCGCCCATCACGATCAGCTCCACCTTCTCCACCCGGTGCCCCAGGGTCTCGAACTGGGCGAGCCGGGCATGTACCTGCGCGAACGGATCATACCCATGTTCCCGGGCTCGTTTCGCCGCGGGTTCCTCCCCGGTGTAACTCTGCGGGGATTTGAACGGATGGTCCGGACCCCCGGGACAGGGCAGGCATTTGCCATGCGGGCAGGGATAGGGGGACGTCATCACGGCAACCGGAGCAACACCCGACAGCGTCCGGCTGGGTTTGACAAGCAAAATCTTCCGTAACGTCTCCCGCTCTTCCGGGAGCGCCATGGCAAGGATCGCCGTATTCTTTGGCACGGCAGGAAGTGCATATTTCCGGCAGACGTCAATCTTTACTGCTACAATTGCGTCGTCCCCGGGAGGTAAGGAGAGGATGCGGGAGATGATCTCCCGGAATGCCAATGCCTCATCCATGACAGTTAATGTTCGACTGCGACCTGTGTCGTCACAGAGGCAGTACCGGCAGAATAGTTCACCACATGCACCTGGTGGTGGACGTGGATATGATCAACGATCTCTTCACCCAGCGTGAGAAGAGCTTCTTTATGGGCTTTTTTATCTTTATGGATATGAACAGGGGATATTTGCAGAGCACTATATCGGTCTGCTCCGATTTCTTCGTTGGTGATGTCTTCGTAATACTTTCTGATATGTACCATTAACATATGTAAATGCAGCAACTCTTCCTTTTGCACACTATCACCTTTTCTCTCTAAAAAAATACTTCTTCTGTTCAACAGATATACCTTATTGGTGAAATTTATAAGAGAAAACTTGCGCCCCATGGGTTCGCTTGCAGGACTCGCAATTGGGGACGCGTTGGGTGCGCCCCTGGAAGGATCTCCCCAACCTGAAGCGTGGGTGACCGAAATGCTTCCCGGTGGGCGTCATTTCCGAAAAGCGGGGCACTGGACAGATGACACCCTGCAGGCAGTTGCCGTGGCAGAATCGCTCGAAAAATGTAAGGGATTTTACCCAACTGACCTTATATTACGGTTAATTTCCGGGTACGAAAAACGCCCGGAATGGTACGGGCGGACCTCAGCCGGATTCTTCAATCTCATAAAAAACGGGATCCCGCCGCACCGTGCCGCACGGCTCGTGCATCTTCACCTGCAGGGCAGCCGGACAAACGGCAGCGTGATGCGGGGCTTTCCCATGGGAATTTTTTATCCTGCGCCGGATGTGTATGCCACAAGTCTTGCCTGCTCCCAGCTGACGCACTATGATCCCGTCGCAGCCCATTGCTCCGCGTGGCTGAACGTGATGGTGAGCGATCTGTGCCGGGGCACGTCACGAAACGATGCGTATCGCCACGCCCGCCATCTCTGCACGAACCCGGAAGTGCATGCAGTCCTGGGAAATATTGAACAGCACCATCCTCAACCCTCACTTGATGCGGTGCTCTGTTCGCATGCGGCACTTTCCGTGTTCATGCAGTCACGCACCTTCGAAGGTGCGGTGTTGAGCGCGATCAATATGGGCGGGGATGCGGATACGGTGGGCGCATGTACTGGTGCCCTTGCCGGGGCATACTGGGGACTCTCTGCCATCCCGGAACGTTGGCGAAGAAAACTTGAGGGGTACGATGCCCTGATCCGGCTCGCGGATGTACTGTGGCAGGCACGCACAGACAAGAAACCGGTTATATTGGCTTGATCTCAACCAGTTTCAGTGCCCTGCCCTTGTCACAGATATCAGGAGCGTTGCCCATCACATCAGCAATAATATATTTTTCTCCTTCGACCACCCCGTCGGGATGACAGAGCGGGTAACTCTTACAGTCGGATTTGTTGCAGGAGAACTCAATC
>JAQTSH010000213.1 GCA_028711405.1 Methanoregula sp. | reverse complement strand
AATAACGTTGAAAGGAGGCAATATCGTAATAATTGATGATCTCATGTGCCTAAAGCCAGCGGGAATTCAGATTGGAAGATCCAAAGAAGTAGCGAATATTACAACCACTACATGATCCTGCCATCGGGTATCGTTTCCGCTCCCATTGGGGAACCCAGTTCCGCAGGTGGGCGACCGAACGGTTAAAAAATAACTTACGGTTTCCAACAGGTCAGCCACGGAACCCGGGTGAAATCAGAATCGTTGGTTGCAATGGAAGAAATCTTAAATTTTTTCGCGTACGCGAGTATCGCCGCATCTTTGGCAAGCAGGGAATATGTTTTGGAAAGTGCGAAAGTAGATTGAGTAATCCCGGGAAACTCTTCGAGAACTTTGAAATTCATTGACATGAGAGTCCTAATAACCTTCCACGGTATTTTCAATTGCGGGATTATTGCAGGATCGTTTTTCAGCAGCCTTACTGCCTCAAGAGGCTGTGCTGCCCAATGATTACCGATAACCTCCGCAATCATAAGGCGGTGTAACATCTCGTTGAGGACCACGGATGGAATAGATCCTTCGATATCCTGATCGTTGACTCTCTCGACCAGTTTTTCACACGCTTCTCCGAACCGGGGATGATCGAGTGCCCAGTACACAAAGATATTCGTATCGAATAAAAGAGAGGTCCCTGCAGGGAGAGCAGAGAATTTATCCAAGCAGATCACTTTCGGCGATCTCTTCGATGATCGAGGGATCGGTTATTGTAATAATTCCTCGTATTTTCCGGGGTTTTGTGGAAAATTTGGTTCCAACAGAAAGCGATTTTGCTTTTTTTGATATTGCCTTTTCCAGAAACGTTCCCTTCACGCTTGTGAGGCTCATTGCACAGGTAATTGATCATTTCGAATAAAATATGTTTTGTATCCGGTTGTAGGATATAGACAATAGAGCACTCTTCATTCGGGGTTGATATTAATTCCAGGGGTTCCTGTGGTGCAATGAAAATATTTTATGACAGGGCAATTAATTTTTTAGCCTCCCTCACGATTGGATGCGAGATACTGGCACGGAACAGAAGTGTCCTTCCCTTCTGCTCGCTTGTCACAAGACCCGATTCCGCGAGCGCCCGGAGCTGACCGCTCGCAGCACCGGTACTGATTGAGAGTATCTTTGCCAGTTCCCGTACATAATAACTGTTCCGGAAATGGCGACCGAGGAACGTGAGAGTCTCAAATGCAGGAGTACCAAACATGTTCATATTTTTGAACATATGGTCATTATTATGAACGATACCATTTAGGAATTGTGCAGGAGATATCCCCCAATCTCCGCAGTCTCCTATATTTCATCCTTCATCACCCACGATCAGTTGGATGCCCTGACCTCTGCCTTTGTCGGCAAATTCTATCTCGCTGGTAAGTATGAAGTCATCGGCAACGATAAGGAGGGCTACCTCACACTGCCGAATTTTCAAGCGCTCATTCCCGGTTGACGGGTGGTTTACCATCAGTATCCCTCCGGTGTGGTACCATGCAGGACAACCGTTGCCGATCAGCTGGCACTCGTCAGAGTTTGGGATATCAGTGCCAGATTGAGCGTGGACGGATCCTGGATCCCGTCAGGTATCCTCGTTCTCTTTTGAGAGGATCGTGCGCAAGAACCCGAACCGGGGTTTGTTTTCGGGCTCTTCCGGAGGGGACGCCCTGCTCGTCCCTTTGAAGAGCTGCTCTGCCTCATTGATCCCTTCATCGATGTGCATCCTCTCCGTGATATCGACCAGGGATCCAGCGATGGCGACAGTCTTGCCATTCTTCACAACCGGGATCTCATTCACCTCCACCCAGATCCGCGCACCATCCTTCCCTGAAAATTCCAACCGGTATGGGGGTTCCCGCCGGCATGAACCGATTGCCCTCCTTGTCCGTTCGAGCCCGGCAGCGTTCTCGTGGTGATCGGAAAGGTAATCCGTCCACAACCGTCGCCCGGACCGGGCACGGCACCCGAGGAGCACGCGGATCCTCGGGCTGACATACTGCAGGACATTGTCCGGCGTGTGCGAGTAATACATCTGCTGCCCGCTTTCGACCACGAGCATCAGGTCTTCGTCCTTCTTCTTTGTTGCCCGCCGGTCCATCTTCTGGAGAGTGACATCCCGCCCGGTGGCAACGATGGCTCCCACCTTGCCGTTGCCATCGAGGATGGATTTTGCCGACCAGCTGAAGCAGCGCAGTCCCTGGGTCGTGGGGATCCACTGCTCGACCACGCAGGTGAACGGGGGGCGGAAGAGCCGGATCATCTGGGTGGCGACAACCTCGGTCTGCCGCTCGTCCGTTGCCGGCATAAAGACACTGCCCACCAGTTCCTCCCGGGTCTTCCCGACGGTCTCACAATAGGAGGGATTGACATAGAGGAGACGCCCACCCGGGTTGAACTTCACGATGAGATCCTGCTGGTATTCGACCAGTTCCCGGTACGGATCTTCCTTTAACATACCCGCATCAGACCTCCACAACGGGAGATATTTGGCATCGCACAAGGAGAAAAGGGCGTCATAGTGCGGATAAACTTCTGTTACAGGACGTTTAATGTTTACGATATGGAGCCGGGCATTGCGTGCCGGGACTGCGTGAACCGGTAGGGAGACCGATCGGGAACCCCTCCATAAACCAACCGTTGGCGTCTCCGTATCCCACCCCCGCGTATCGGGATAAAAAATAATCGGGGGGTGTTAAAAAAAAGGGTTGCCTGCCCTCAGACAGCGGCACTGACCAGCTGCTGGTCTTCATCCGTCCGTGGCGCTCTCCATGCAGGCTGAGGCACAGGTTGCCCCGGGATCATGACGATTACCGCCAGGCGCTGCTTTTTGTAGATCACAGCCCGGAGCGTAGCAAGTGAGACGGTGAAGTCCCCGGCACCAAACAGTCCGATGTTTAAGGCTTTCCCGGACGCTGAAACCTTCGCAAGCCCACAGGTCGTTCCCAGGTAGTTGTTCCATTCGCGGTTGATCGCCTCAACCTGGATGGCACCATGCCCGGATAGTCCTCGTACCAGATCTGCCAGCCGGATCGCATACCGGATGCCCAGTATGTACATCTCGATCACTTCATGCATCCTGCCATCGCAATCGAGTGCGCTGCACCCTGTCCGCTGGATATATCCTGCTTTTTGCATCATACACGACCACCTTCCCTGTCGTGATATGGCGTCGGTCAGATCGCTATATAACCGCTAGCCGGGCGGGGGGTGAAAGTGACGTTTCACGATCTTCCGTCGTAAAATATCGGGTTTCCCCAGAAAAATGTGATCGAAAACCGGGAAACCTGCGATCAGGGCAACGGGAGGAGAACCACAGGGATGATCACAGGGTCCCGCCAGACCACGGGCAGACTACCGGCTGGACGCTCGGTGACTGTCTGCCTCCACCAATTACGCACAGGTGTAATCAGTGAACCGCCGGCTTCCGGTCCATGCACGCATTCAGCACGTCTTCGGTTAGATGCAACGTGCCCCCGATACCGGCAAGCGACTGGTGCGCGAGCCGGACCCTGCCCCGGAGCGGTGGGGTGATCCCGACAAATGCCCTGCCGGGACAGACCGAACGTTCGAACGAAGACCCGATAACGAGGTCCGGCTCATACTGCCCGATACAGGCACGCACGTCGGAAAGTCCCGCGATGCGTGCGGCAGGATACCTCCCGCCGGGCGGCGGTTCGTTTCGTGTCCCGACACAAAGGATCGTCGCATCAAGATACCGGTTTAAGAGTTCAGCGGCAAACTGCGCATACGACGCCCCGGCAAAGATAGCCACGGTCGGGGGATCATACCGGCGCAGGTATTTATCGCAGGCATAGATGACCCGTTCCCTCTCTTCGGTTATCTCCCTACAGACAGGATCGATGTCCGCATCGGCATACACTCCCGCAATCCGCTCAAAGGTCGCCTGGATCTCAGAAAATCCAAGCATGCCACCAAGATACGTGCCGACTCCACTCCGGAAATCCTCGTTTGTCCCGATGGTAAACG
>JAQTSH010000212.1 GCA_028711405.1 Methanoregula sp. | reverse complement strand
TCGCGTCACCTGTCAATGGCAGGCACCCCCTCCAAGGTTCCCAAAAGTGCGCGTTTTATCGGGTATCTCCTATCGGATCACTTGGAGGATGGGATGAAAGATATCCCGGTCAATTGCCGTACATCCCCATGGCAGGATCCCACCGTTTCGGTCTGACCCGCGCTGGATCCCCGCTTCCCCGACCGGGGGTGTCCGACCGAAAAAATAGAACCGTAGTTATAACTCAGGAATCTTTCCCACAACGAAATCGTGACTTTTGATCACTGTCATGTCATCTGATGGTCAAGGAGGTTTCGTCTGCCAAAAAATGAGGCATGGATCATAATGCCGGGAGTTTCCCCGCGACAAAATACGCGATCCTTGACGCATCACCGATATCGATAAAGCCGTTACCATTGAAGTCCGCCGCCGGCACCTGGTGCGGCGCCCGGTTTACCACCATGTAGGCAACGAGCGCGACATCCCCGATATCGACACGCTGGTTGCCATTGAGATCGCCTTTAACAGGTCCGACACCGATCCATACCCGCTTCGTGACCACCTCCACCGCATCCACCTTGATCCGGATGAGTGCAGATCCATTTGTTGCACCGGTGAGCGTGAAGGGAATAGTGGATGTATCCACACCGGATTTTTTCCCGTCAAGCGTCATCGCAATAATCACTTCATCGGTATTCACCGGAGAAGTCCCCGTTACTTCGAGGTAATCGATCTTACCGGTAGCAATATCCCCGAGCCCCTCCGCGATATGGGCAATTGAACCTTCAGAGATGGTACCGATACTCTTTAAAGTACTACCGGTCTTCGCTTTTACACACACTTCAGAACCCGGTTCGACCGGATGTACATCGACAACAATGCTGGCACTTTGCAGCGCGAAGGGCATGATAAGCTGATTCGCGCGGAACTTAAAAGCGATCGTGTCTGCAAGGGAGATATTGGATTCGATACCAAGCGCGAAGGCACTCCCGTTCGGTAAACCCATGATCGTGATGGTGATCGGATCGTTTGGCTGGATGACATCCGGGCTCACGGTGACGGTGACTGCCGAGACCCCACCGGTGAACAATCCAAGGCTCATCACAAGAACACAAAAAAGAAGTGCGCGTTTCATCAGGTATCAACTATCGGATCACTATGAGGAGGGGATGAAAGAAATTCCTGTCGATTGCCATACATTCCACACGTCAGAATCCCACCGTTCCGGTCTGACCTGCGCGGGATCCCCGCTCCCTATGACCTTGGGTGTCCGACAAAAAATATTTCCCACTCCTGACTCTACTCACTGCTTCAAACCTCCGCACCACATATCCTGCACGTTCCACACCACATTCCGCACGTGCACTCCCACCCCACACTCCCACCAACACCACCCCATTCCCTTCCCGGTACTACCCTCACTCCGCTCAGCCCGGTTCATCGCGCTACACACAAATAAGTACAACACCAACACTCCTTACCATGGCACGAGGGCAGCACCCGTATGACATCATCGGTGAAGCGTTCGCCATCCGCACCATCCCCATCGACATAAAAATTATCTCCTGCTGGCTCGTCCTCACGGTGATCGGCATCTACCTCCCGCCGGTGAACCAGACGTTTCTCCGGATCCTCTTCGGGTTACCTATGGTTCTCTTCATCCCAGGCTACACGCTGATCGCCGCCCTCTTCCCCGGGTCAAAGGACATTGACGGCATCGAACGCGTCGCCCTCTCGTTCGGGCTCTCCATCGCGGTCGTCCCGCTCATCGGGCTCGGACTGAACTACACCCCGTGGGGCATCCGGCTCGACCCGATCGTGACAAGCCTTGTGATCTTCACGGTTGCGATGTGCCTTATCACCCTGTACCGCCGGGCGCAGATCCCACAAGAGGACCGGTTCGTCGTCCCACTCCAAACGATGCAGCAATCCGTCAAAAAAGAATTCTTCCCTGCCGAAACGTCCCGGCTCGATCGTGCACTCTCCATCATCCTCCTTCTTGCCATCGTTGCCGCCGTTGCGACCACGGTCTATGTCATCGTCGTCCCGAAAGAAGGCGAAAAATTTACAGAATTTTTTATTCTCGGAGAAAAAAAGATGGCAGCAGACTATCCGACACACCTCTTAACCGGGCAGAACGGTTCGCTCTACATCGGCATCGGCGACCACGAATACCGCAGCATCAACTATACCGTTGAGACCTATTTCATGCAGATGACCTTCAACGAGACTGACAATACATCCACCGTCAATGCGATGACGCCCATCAGCACCTTCACGGTCCCGGTCGCACATAACCAGACGGTGATCACCCCGTATACCTTCACGCCCACGAAGACCAACTACAACCGGATCGAATTTTTACTCTTCAATGAGACGGTTCCAGGCAGTGAGGTGCAGGGCATGAACCGGATCAACCAGAGCTACCGCGACCTCCATCTCTGGGTCACGATCAGATCGCGATAAAAAAATTCTCCTTTTTGCGTGCTGACGAAAGCACGGCAGATCGGATTTTTCACTTCAACGTAATCCCCTGTGCCCCGGCGTTACCTGCCGAGGCGTTGTGCTGATTAGGTCGGGAACGAACACTCACAAAGCGGGGTATGGTGCGGCAACCCTCGTTCAGCATGATGCACCGGAAACGCGGTCACTTGCCTGATTTAATGGTGAGCAAAAAGTATCGGTGAACCTCTTACCAGTTCACATCCCGCAAAACAAAACGGACGTTTCCGGCTATTTCGAAAAAGATCACGGCTTAATGCAGAACACCGCATCCACCGAACCCTGCGCCGGGTGGACGGTGCAGCGCTCCACTTCGACCACCAATCCCATACCCTCGGCAAGAACACACGCAAACAAACTGCACACCGGACAGGGAACCATCGTGCAGCACCGGGGGGATTCACGGGCGCACTCGGTACAACCGCCGATGAGCCGGAAGCCCTCCATCGTCACCGTCACATGCTCGCCCTCCTCTTCCACAACCACCCGGTCTGCAACCTCGAGCACATCAACCCCGATCTCCCGGATCAGGTCCTGGATCGCCTCCTTCTCCTGCGGGATGACAAGGTTCTCCCGCTCCCGGATCAGGCGGAGCAACGCCTCCCCGGCAGGGACAAGAAGCACACCCGCCTGCTCGGGACCCGACACAAAGATCCCGGCTGGCAGGGGCGAACCATCATACTCTGCTACCGGCAGGTACTGCATCGTCCGGGAACTGCCGTCCTTCCCTTTCGGAATGATCCTGGCATTCCCCTGGATGCCCAGTTCCGCACAGATCCGGGAGAGGTTGATACTCCCCTGGACCGGAAGCAGGCTCACGTACTGGAGATCCATCGGCTCGCTCCGGGAGAGCGTCGCAAGAAAGATCCCGGTCAAAAGGCAGATGAGCGCGGAGATGACCACCGCCGCAGTCGTGATATCGCGCCGGTCGGTCAGCACCGCAAGCGCGACCAGCACCGCCGCAGCAAGAATGAGAATGAACGCTGCCAGGTAATACGGGTTGACATGCGGCACTTTCAGGGACTGAATGAGGGATTTTTTCGGGAAGATCAGCGAGGGGACATTCATGGTTGCACTCCATACCGCTTTCTCCACTGGTGGTCACGGATCTGCTGCACGGCGACAATCGCCCCCGTGACCACCGCGAAAATAATAATCGGCACGACGACATGGTTGGAGAAGTACACGATGAGCGCGACGGGCAGGGTCGCAGCGCAGAAGACGCCAAACAACTGGCGCTCGCGGGGGCGGGCAAGGAGACCCATCGCGTTGCAGGTACACCCGGCAACCATCCAGCCAGCGACGAGTCCCGCCCAGGCACTCATCGCCCCGCAGGCAACCATGAGGGGTATCCCTGCGCAAACGAGAAAGAATCCCCGGTCGTGCCAGCGACGGGTGGCATAAAAAACGCCGCCGAAGAGGCAGAGAAGAATCGGGGGGAGATACCAGACCAGCGAACCGGTCCAGACGGTCACCCCAATCACCGTCACGGCGAGCACTGCGATAAACAGATAATCCCAGTTTTCTGCC
>JAQTSH010000211.1 GCA_028711405.1 Methanoregula sp. | reverse complement strand
AATTGATCACTATCCGGTTTATTTTTTTCTAGGGCTAAAAATCGATGTTTTTGAAAAAGGATTCTGATTTAAAGGAATCCTTGGAGGGAGAAAATGAGCATAGTGATCAAAATGATTCTATTTGAGTCTTGTAAAAGACAATTCGATTAAAGCCAGGCTTTAAAAGGCAGATTTTTTTGTTCTATTTCAGCTCTGTCTAAAAATCCAGTGATAATATGCGTAAAATGTATACTTACACGTTATGTTTGGATATGTAAACTCGACCCGATTGAAGCCTAATTGGTAAAAACTCTGAAAACTACGGAAGAAAGATTCCCCACCCGGTCCCCCACGCAAAACCTGGATTCTGCCCGTGAATTTAGCGCCGATATTGGCGAATTTACCGGGACGTTTTCCCCCATATCCCCATTCCAGGCGTTTTAGCGGAAAACAACCCAATCCCGGCGCCAAAAATGATCCCTAATAGCACTCAATGGACGGCATCCGGCGGGATCTGTCGCCCCATCGGACGGGTTCATCAAAGATAGCCCTGAATCCTGACAACCGGAGATTCCTCCTTCCCGCCATTCGATCAACTGCAACCCCGCCCATCCTCCCCTTATCTCCGGGTGATAACCTGATCCGGGCTCATACCTGTAAGCCCCACAATCAGGAACCTCTGCACCGGGCAGCGAACCAGCATTCACAAAAAATAAATAACCGCTCACGAATCGTACAGTACGTCAGATAGACCAATTGGGGTAACGATCCTTGGCGTTCTCTGGATCCTCGGAGGACTGCTTATGATAGTAAGCGGATTTGTCGGGGGAACATTGTTGAGCATCGAAGGTCTGGGGGGTCTTGGAGCTGCAATGGGCGTCATCTTCCTTGTCATCGGTATCATCGATCTCCTGCTCGGGGTCGGCTGTTTTTTGGCATGGTCCTGGGTCTGGATTGTCGGGATCATCTTCTCGGTGATCAGTATCCTGATCGGTCTTGTGAGCCTGGTCACGAGTGGGTTGGGCGCCCTTGTGGGGATCATCATCGCGGCGATCATTCTCTGGTACCTGTTCCAGCCACAGGTAAAGGCATACTTCGGGCAAGCCTGATGTGATTCCCTGCTATGGATATCTACTATCCATGGGCTCCTGTGGCAAACCCCCATGAACACTTTTTTTTCACGAGAAACCAGCGGAACCCAAGGGATACCGGTGGGCACAAACAAAACCAGTGTGCTACGTTCAGGAAAGAATCCGGAATCCTCAACTGCGATCTTCGTGACACGACGATCCCTGCAAACCGCGAACCCATGCCGGTCGAAGCGGCTCAGCCGGCGACCGGGGTAGATAATCCCCACCCACCGGCACAGCGGGAACATTAATTCCCCTGCCCGTACGATAACTGATCAGGAACCTGCATGACAGCACATGAAGAGAGCGACCCCTATCCCTGTCACCGCCGGGGCAGACCCCGGATACGGCGCATCATTGAGGGAACCGGGGAGTCGCGCTGTTACGAACCCCGCTGCTGCCCGCATGAGGACGGCATCGTGATCTCGCTCCAGCCGGAAGAGATCGAACTGATCCGGCTTATCGATCTCGAAGGGCTCGAACAGGAAGAAGCAGCGGAACGACTCGGGGTCTCGCGCAAGACCGCATGGCGGGACCTGCACGAAGCCCGCCGGAAGATCGCCGATGCGCTCGTCAACGGCAAAGGTATCGAGATGGCGGGTTGCACAAAAGCTGCAGAAGGCAGGTGCCCGAAATGCCATCGTCTGCGACAAGAACATTACTCACAAACAGATGCCTGACCGTTCAGGCATCCGCATGCATCCCACGGATGTGCACGGTCATTACGTTTAAATAATTGTGCTCATATGGGTATGTGTGGTATCCAGTACGACACCATAGGGGAATACGATGTCAAATGAACCGATGAAGATCGAGATCGATTACAAGGAATCGTCGGATGTCCTGAAAAAATACCTCGGCATGAACGGATCGCCCGTCGCGTTCCGGTTCGCGGCGACCAGGGACGATATCCCGGCGGGTATGGAAGAACTTGACAAGACGATCCGTCACTGCATGATGGTGACCCTCGCAAGAAAAGAGCAGAAGTGCTTTTACGCGACTGCCGGTAAACACGAATGTAACGGCGGCGCGTGGTCACTCGGGTTGAAAGAGCTGACCCCTACGTTAAAGACCGGTGAATTTTATTTCAAACTGGGAAAATTCGCAAGCGCTGCCGCATGCCGGCGCACGATCGACAAGGTCTCGCACTTAAACACCCTAGAGACCTATGCGACGCTGTATGCACCGCTCGAAAAGACTCCGTTCACGCCGCAGGTGGTCATCATCGTCGCCAACCCGCGCGGGATGCTGAAACTCGCCCAGAGCACGCTGTTCCTCACCGGTGGCAGGATTTATTCCGAGTTCTCCGGGATACAGTCGCTATGCTCTGATGCCACTGCCCAGACCTACCTCTCAGGCAGACCCAACTTCTCGCTCGGGTGTGACGGGTCACGGAAGTTCTCCGGGATCGAGGACGGCGAGATGGTGATGGGGTTGCCCGCCGAGCTGCTGCCTGGAATTACCGCCGCGCTCAAGGTGGTCGTCGCTGCACCGGGTTCGAAATAACCAGGCGACCGGCTTTACCGGCGCTGCCGACTACCGGGATTTGCCATTACGATCCACGCCCCGCATGCAGGGGTGCCACCCGGCAGAGGGGTTGCCATGCGGGGGCGGCACAACCCGGTTCGTCACCCTTACGGGGACGTTCCTGTGCCGGTGATGGTGGAGGGTTCGTGTCATTGTGGTCGTCACGAATCCTCCGAAACGGTTTGCCGTGCACGAATATAAAAAGACCATCCGGTTTAAAATAAAAATCCCAAACATTTATTTTTCATCCTGTGCCTATTGGTTCTAAGAATTTATTGGAATGCAGGTACCGGCGATGACCTTCTTGACATGTTCTCCTCTTGTTGTGGCAGGTCTCGCGGCAACCGCGTTTCTGTGTATTATCCTGTACCTGACCTGGCAGTTCCGGTCCGTCAGGATCGGGCGGGTCGCGGGAATAATCCTTGTCTGTGTTATCGGGTATTCAAGCCTCTTTACGCTCGCGTTAGCCTCCGTTGATCCGACGACAAACGCGGTTCTCATCATGCTCCAGCTTCCGCTCCGGCTCATCTTACCGGTCCTCTCGTTTCTCTTCATCCTCCTGTATATCGGTGAGATCGATCGCATCTCCTCCCGGATGATTGCAATCACTTGTCTCTTCCCCGCGATCATTCTTGTGACCGCACTCACCCTGCCACTCCATGATCTTTTCGTCTCCGGCATCACCCATACGATCATTGATGACAGGCTGATCTTCACGTTCACGCCTGGTCCAATCTTCTGGATGAGTCACGGGTATTCGCTCATCCTCATCATTGCCGGGAGTTCGCTCGCGTTGAGCCGGTTCGTCCGCTCGCCTTCGGTCTACCGTATCCAGATTGCGGCAATACTCTGTGCGTTTGTCCTCCCGTTCTTCATGAATGCCGGTATCATCCTCTTCCCCGCATCTGTAATCTCGGTGATGCTTGTCATCGCGGGGTTTGCGCTGACCGCAATCGCCCTCTATGTCGCAACCCTGCACTACCAGTTCCTCACCCTCACACCGGTTGCCATGTCGGTGCTGTTTGACCGGATGACGGATGGGGTAATCATCGTGAATGTCGAGGACCGGATCGTAGACATGAATCCGGCAGCAGCCCGGATCATCGAGAAAGACCGGAACACGATCATCGGAACACCATTGAAGTCATCGGTCCCGGGTCTTGCCCAGATGGAGCGCCCACCAGAAGAAGACCTCACGGTGCCGGTGACCCTCGCGCTTCCGGTTGCCGGACAACCCCGGTATTTTGATCTCCGGTACATCCCGATACAGGGATCCAACCAGCACACCGGCGGGCAGATCCTTGTTCTGCATGACACCCATTCACGACATCTCGTTGAGGTCCAGCTCCATAAATCGAACGAGATTCTCCAGATGCTCATCTCGGTCACCCGGCACGATATCCGGAATAAACTGATGATCCTCCAAGGT
>JAQTSH010000210.1 GCA_028711405.1 Methanoregula sp. | reverse complement strand
GGCTTACTGATGGACTGGAAGATCTTTGCCCGGAGCATCGTCGTCATCACCGAGAAGAACATGCGGATCTATTATTTCAAGGGACCCGTAGTTGTCTTTGGCTTACTCTTTCCCCTCATCATGTTCCTGACGTTTTTTATCGGGCGGAACCTCGACCTCGTGCTTTTCTTCCCGGGATTCCTTGGCATGATGCTCTTTTTCACCGCGTCCTCGGTCGGTCCGCTGATCACCCCGTGGGAGAAGCGGGAGAAGACTTACGAGCGGCTCTTGTCCCTTCCGGTTATTTTAGAGAGCATTATTATCGGCGACCTCTTAGCCGGTGCGATCTTCGGTATTGCAATAACAACGATCGTTTTTGCGATCTGTGCGGCACTGCTCCATCTCCCTCTCGCAAACGCCGGACTCCTCGTCTTTTCGTTCGTGCTCGGATCAATCGCGTTTGCGGCGCTCGGCACCCTGCTTGCCTCGCCGACAACGGACAACCCGTCGAACATCATGATGCTGTCGAGCCTTATCCGTCTCCCGCTCATCTTCATCTCGGGTATCTTCATCCCGCTCAGTCAGTTGAGCGGCTGGGAATGGATTCTCACCTCGCTCTCCCCGCTCACGTACCTTGTTGACCTGTTCCATGCAGCGCTGAATGGTGACGCGGTCTACCCGTTTTGGCTTGATGCGCTGGTGCTGGTGATTGTGACCATTCTATTCATCTGGTGTACGAAGGTGATCCAGAAAAGGAACCTCGTGAAGGGGATTTAATTATAACATCATCAAGGGACAAACCTGCTATAATCAATAATCTCCCCATCCTGATCCAAAAGGGCAGAAATATTGTTCGACTATATCCCAGCTGGGATCATCCGGGGATTCGGGTATTTCATGTGGCTTTTCATCCTGCTTCCTATGGATCTTTTCTCTTGGGGGCACAAGGGGCACTTAGATCCCATTTTCCTAAAGAGTCCTTCGTAAGAATCATACAGAAAAAAATCCCGGAAATGACCCTTAATGTGCCCCTATCTGCCCCCATGATCTTTCCACAATCCAGTCGCGACCCTGAGCAATTTCCAGATTCCTAAAATATGGATTGCCAACACGCCCCAACCCCCGCTCATCAGCGATCGTCTTCTATCCCCTTCACAAAATTCCATTTGTGAAAATTTCAACTCCCGCGATAATCGGCTCCATCGAATATTTCCCCAAAACTTTCACAAAATATTGTTACGGCACACACGATAATCACCCAGCTCGCGTTTTTTCAAAAATGCCGCATCGCCATTTCGTCAGATTCCTGCATCAAAACCGGGTGTCAATCCAATAAATTATATTCATGATCTCCTTGCTGATAATGTGTTGGAATGTTTGGCAGTCACTCTTTTGAAGAAGGTTGGTCTCCCCACTTGAGACCATTAGGGGAGAATATTATTTTTCTTTATGCATTGGATAAGCAGAGACAACGGGGGGTGGGTTTTCCCTGCGTTTGGGGGGGATACGTAAAAAAGCTGTTTTCAGGATCCGGTGCCACACCATCAGTTGGTATGGACTTCGTGATACATGGCTGTTACAGCGGGAAGGACCGTTCAACAGATGGATCTCCCCCAGCCTCACTTCTTCTTTCCTACTTTAGTCGGGCACCGGGATGTCGCCGTTTCTTCGATACCGAGATATTGCGCTCCCCAATTGCAGAGCGCCTCCATAATCGGGAGCAGGGTCTTACCGAAGTCTGTAATTGTATATTCCACACGGGGCGGCACTTCAGGATACGCCTTCCTCCGTATAACCCCGTCCTCCTCCAGCTCCCGGAGCTGCTTGGTGAGCATCTTTGCATTAACTCCTGGCAGCGCCTTCTGCAGCATATTGAACCGTAGCACGTTGTCCCCGAGAGCCCAGAGGATAAGGGGTTTCCACTTGCCACCGATCACGTCAAGAGCGGCTTCAACCGGGCAATGGTAGGTCTTCCCGTTCTTCATATAGGTCATAGTTACTCCAGGGAAAGTATGTTACCAATTTACCTGTATTTCATATATATTCAGTTAGGGCATATTTTATCCTAATGGTTCAGATTGCCCTTGCAGAAGAATAGTATGTGTTCTGCCTGCTTACGGCTTTCTGTCAGGAGCCTCCGCTTACAGCGGGGAGTGAGGAAAAACAATGGATAAGATACAGATCGGACAGAACTTTTTCATCCCGATGCCGGTGGTCCTTGTCGGAACGCAGGTGAACGGAAAAGACAACTTCATGACCGTGGGATGGTGCACACGGGCGAACGCGAACCCGCCGATGATCCTCTGCGGGATCGGGAACCACCACTATACGCCAAAAGGGATTGCAGAAACAAAGACTTTTTCGGTGAACATCCCCTCTTCAGACCTTCTCGATAAAACCGATTACTGCGGTCTCGTATCCGGTGAAAAGACTGACAAGACCCGCATCTTTGACGTGTTCTACGGATCGCTCGAGACCGCACCGATGATCATGGAATGCCCGGTCAACCTCGAATGTCGGCTCGTGCAGACCGTCCCGCTGCCGACTAACACACTCTTTATCGGTGAAATTGCCGGAGTGTATGCTGATGGCAGGGTGATAAAAGACGGGAAGCTGGACTTTCCGGAGATCGACCCGCTTTTCCTGACCATGCCGGACAACCGGTACTGGACACTCGGGAAGTACGCCGGGGATGCATGGAGTGCCGGAAAGAATCTGATGCAACAGTCAAAAAAAGTAACCAGAAAGGACGGTAAATGATGGCAATCATACTCGTTAGTCAGGATCTCTGCACCCGGTGCGGGATCTGCTCTGTTGTCTGCCCGATGGCAATCATTGATCCCGCAGATGAGAACACCCTTCCTCAGGTTGTGGATGCAAAAGCCGGCATGTGTATCCAGTGCGGGCATTGCGAGGTCTCCTGCCCGTCACAGGCGCTCCTCCTGAACATCCGCCCGGATGAGAAGGTGCCCCTGCCTGCCGGTGCCGGCACAATCTCTCCAGACGACATGGCATTCTTCCTTAAGAAGCGCCGGTCTGTGCGGCACTTCACCAAAGATCCTGTGCCAAAGGAGAAGATCCTCGAAATCCTCGATATTGCCCGGTATGCCGCTTCGGGAAGTAACGGGCAGCCGGTGCAGTGGCTGGTTGTCCATGATCCAAAGAAAGTTAAAAAGATTGCCGGGATCACCATCGAATGGATGAAGACCCTGCTGAACACCGCCCACCCCATGAGTGGCTACGTCCCGATATTAATTTCGGCGTGGGAGCAGGGACACGATGTCATCTGCCGGGACGCTCCGCACCTGCTCGTTGTCCATATTCCGGAGGATAACCCGGTTGCATCCGTCGACGCCATCATCGCCCTCACCCATGTTGATGTCGCTGCACCGGCATTTGGTGTTGGGACATGCTGGGCCGGCTTTGTCGCAGCTGCTGCCATGTCCTATGAGCCGCTCCAGAAGGAACTTAACCTGCCCACGGGACGGAAATGCGCCTATGCGATGATGTTCGGCTACCCGCAGTACAAGGTCTACGGAATTCCCCGCCGGAAACCTCTTGAGGTGACGTGGGAGTAAACCTGCACACCTGAGAAGACAGAAAGGAACACATCAATGAAAGTCCTTGCGATCAACGGAAGTCCACGAAAGAAATGGAATACCGCAACCCTGCTCCAGAACGCCCTTGACGGTGCAGATTCCCAGGCAGCGGAAACGGAACTGGTCCATCTCTACGATCTCACGTATACCGGTTGCACCAGCTGCTTTGCCTGCAAACTGAAAGGTGGGAAGAGCTACGGGAAATGCGCTGTGCAGGACGGGCTGACCCCTGTCCTTGAAAAGATACCGGATACCGATGCGATCATTCTCGGCTCCCCCATCTATTTCGGCACCGTGACCGGCATGATGCGGTGCTTTATGGAGAGGCTGATGTTCCCGTATCTTACCTATACCAATCCTCCGGGTTCCCTTCTCGAAAAGAAGATCCGGACCGCGTTCATCTACACGATGAATGTCACGGAGCAGCAGATGCAGGATTTCAAGTATCCTGTGCATACCGGTTTGAACGAACACGTGCTTAGCCGTGCGTTCGGGCACTCCGAATCC
>JAQTSH010000010.1 GCA_028711405.1 Methanoregula sp. | reverse complement strand
GCGGGCAGGGAAATCGCGCCCCGCTACGAAAATCAATCCAAATCTCAAGGCACTTTTTCCCTTCAGAAAATTTCGCATCGGATATGTGCCATGGAGGTTGAAGGTGAAGCGCTGTGCTAAAAACATCTTCCACATATGCCATTTGTTATGATCTCCTCATTCGTTATCGTAATGACGGTTGGTAATGATGAGTAAAAACCCAGTTTACTCAATGTCGAGCGGATTTAATCATAGCTTCCCAATTCTCGATCCAGCGCTGCTCCTTCTTCTGTATGCGCTCTTTTCCCGGAATCCGTTTATAGTACTCAGGAGGAGCGTTGACCAGGGAATAGATTTTTGCCAGGCTCCCGACAGGGAACTCTCTGCCCATATTATCGGCAATCTCTGCTATCAACAGATCGTTACCGCCTGCCTGTTCACGAAGGGTCTCGATCAGTTCAGGGATCGGTTGTTTTGGGTGGAATGACCACACCATGAACGTATCCATAAGAAGACCCCGTATACCGTTGTTCCTGATCTCCTTACATGCCAGGTCGACCGCATCCGAAACTGCTTTTTCAGCGATCAGGTCTTTTGTGCTGCGGATCCCAGATAGTGCATGGAGTCCACCGTTGGAGAACGCAAAAACGACACGAAATGCCGGGTAGGGTTCAGTAAACCCGGTCGATTTACCTTCAAAGGTCATCTCGCTCACCAGACCCTCAAGGTAATACCGGATCTCGTTTACAAGACACAGGATCTCCGCATCCCGGTATTCGCGGATCTCATACTTCTGCAAGTACCCAATCCCTTCCAACCACTCCCGTGTGGGAAGATGCCTGAAAAGTGAGAAGTCTGACGGATTTTCGAGAATTTTCTCAACAGTAGGCGGGGCACGGATACCAGACATCTCCAGGCTCTCGTACCAGCTTTCGATGAATGTGTCTTTGTCAGCTTTTCGCCCGTGGGCGATCAAGGCGCACACCCGGTCGAGGACCGGGGGTTTTGATGCAGTCAACCTGCCGGTTCCCCCTCCTTTCGCTGCGCGCTCTATAACCGTATCAAGACACCGGTCCGATTCTTCCACGTCCCCTTTTGACCGCAGGTGTTGCGCGGTGCGGAGCAGGATGAGGGATTCATCCCCCTCACCGTCATAATTTGCAAGGGCTAATAGAGCGTCGTCATGTTCACCGAGAGCCTCGTTGATCGCTTCGAGTGCGAGAACCGTACTGAGGTCTCCCATATCCACATCTTCGTCATCCGCAATCGTGAGACCGATATCAGCGAGGTCTGCCTCATCCATCTGATCTTTCGCGAGATCATAGCCACTACTCAGGCTTTCGATATGGTGAGATTCAGAGAAGTAACTGGACATATAATCCGATCATGCTCTCATCCAGTATGAAATTGACGGTATCGGGGCGGGACACAGGAAGGAAGTTTTTTCGTGCACAACATCCAGGTAGGGAAAATCCATGGGGTGGGGGGCATTGTTTTGGCGTTAATGACAAAGGCTCACCTGTATTTCACACAATGACACATATCCCGCAAGAGAAAAAAAAGTTCATGGCTGGTTTACCTCAGGAACCCATGGTTATGAGATATCCATGGCAAGTATGCGGTTAAATCTCAAAAGACTCGCTTTGGATCCAGAAGCACATCGTGTGGCAGCCGTGCAAGGGCAACTGCCCCAAGCGCGCCGATGATACCATTCCCGCCGGTAAGTGTGATCCCGTATTGTTCTGCAGTTGCCTGCGCCACGGCACAGGTCGTCACATCCTGCCGCACCAGTCTGCCATACTCCCGCAATCCGGGTGGCATACAGATACCGGTACGGATGGCAATCCCCCAGTCCGGTGAGAGGGCTTCGTCCGCCAGGAACCGTCGGGTCCTGCTGGTGAGCTGCTCAACCTGTGCCGGAGGCGCTGCCACTTCGATATAACTCGCAGAATTTCCGGCAGTCTTCTTTGGAACATCAGGGTTCAGCATGACAACATGGTGGCTGATCGGGAGCACGCCCTTGATTCGGGTGACATAGGTCAGAAGAGCCAGCGCAAGCGCGAACGTGGCACCCCCTTCGTTTGAATCGGTATCATCAAGCCCAATCGTCACATGGGTAAGAGCCTGGGTCCAGACATTCCCCTCAACAATACTCCCCGCATGACGAGTCTCTATCCGTAAAACACCTTCAGCGCGTGCCATCATGTCGGTCAGGGAATACGCCGGACCCCCGATGCACCGGATGTGCTGCACGATACCTTCCCCGGTATGCCCGATCCCGGCGACACCGACCGCTGGAAGCGGTGAGAGTCCGATATCGATCGCATAGGTTCCCACCCGCCCGCATTCACGGAGCAGTGTGCCATCGCGTTCCACACGGGTCAGCGCACCGCCTGCGAGCCGGTGATGATACCCACAGAACGCAGCACACGCGCCGCTCATGCAGTCATGGAAAATTTCAACGTGTTCGCCATCCACGGTCGTGAAGATCCGGCGACAGGTGCTTGCCGGTATCGCACTGATCGCCGCGTACCGCGCAGCACTCCGCCCCCGTTTCTCGTCCCTGACAACCACGCACCCCTCCTGCACGAGCCGGTTCACCCAGTCCTGCGCGGTGCTCCGGGGGATCGCGGCGGCAGTCTGGATATCTGTCACCGTAAAAAAACCGGTATCCAGGGTCAACTGGCGCATCAGGCGCAGGTATTGCCGACGGTGTTCAAGTACACTTGCCATAACGATCGCGGATATAGAGCAGGTCTCCGATGATGGCACTCGCGGTCTCTATCGAGCCGGCACCCTTCCCGATCAGCGTAATCTCCTTTGCCATATCGGTCTCAAGGGTGAGCGCGTTCAACGTGCCTTCGACAACGAGCGGGTGATTCTTCTCGATGATCCGGGGGGAGACCCGGAGCAGGTGTTTTTCCGGGATTGCCTCTGCGATCAACCGGATGGTGCAGTCCTCATCCTCAGCCAGCCGGAGTGCATCCGGTGTGAGCAGATCGATACCGGTCAGGTCAACATCCGAGAGTTTTACGCTGTTGCCCCAGATCGTATTCGTGAGAATGACCAGTTTGATTGCGGCGTCAATCCCCTTCACATCGTACGTGGGATCCGCCTCGGCATACCCCATCTCCCGCGCTTCCATGAGCGCCTGCTCGTACGTGAGTCCTTCCGCCGCCATGCGGGTGAGAATGTAATTGCAGGTCCCGTTCAGCACACCATGGATGCCGAGGATCTCGTTGCCGCACAACCCATGTTCGAGCGTGTGCATGACAGGGATCGCGCCCGCGACCGTTGCCTCGTATCGGAGTGTTACGCCGTTCTCCTGAGCGAGAGTTCGGAGTTCCTTATACGCAAGCGCGATCGGACCCTTGTTGGACGTCACAACATGCTTCTGCCGCGAAAGCGCCGCCCGGATATACCCGGTCGCCGGTTCACCGGAGAGCGCGTTTGTCGGAGTCACTTCGATCAGCGCATCGTACTCTGCATCCCGAATGATATCTTCTGCCGTGATCGACCGGTCCCCGCAGGCACCGGTCTGTTTTTTTTGCGCGAGCACCCGCTGGGGATCGATACCATTGCAATCCATACACCCGCTCTTTGAATCCGCGATGCCGGTGATCGTAAGTCCCAGATCCTTCTTTGCGATCATCTCTGCGACACCGCGCCCGACCGCTCCAAGTCCAATCAGTGCGACTCGCATGGTACCTCCTCTGCCAGTGGCTCGATCAACAGCAGGGATTTCTGCTGAGCCACCCGTCGCAGGATGGCAAGCGCTGATTCCATATCCTGCCGGTTCACCGCTTTGATCGTCACGCGCGAGGTCGACCGTTCATTGATTGCCGGCATACTCATCGAGAGCTCGCAGACTTCTGCAAATCCCGTGGAATCGATCTGGTCAACCGTGTCCGAAAGGTCAGTGTGCATCAGGTGTCCGATCAGGATCACGGAGCGTTTGTATAAAAGACGCTCTTTCCCTATCCGCTGGATGTGAACCCCTTCATTTTTTAACAGAGTCACCAGTTTGTCAAGACGCCCTTCAGGGAGTTCAAGAACGATCTGGACGTTTAACATGTGTTGAGTGGAGACCGGATCACGCTGGTGAATGACCGCGATGATATTCCCGCCCACATCAGATATTGGTTTCAGGGCAGCAACCAGCTGTCCCGGAGAATCCTTCATCTCAAGTTTCATGGAGACCTGCACAAGACCACCGGTAAAATAGTGGATCTGCATCGAAGATAAGCTTTGTATTTTAGAGGAAAATTTCGGAATGTCTCTCCAACTTTTTGGTCAGTAATTTGAAAATGATCGCACGAGAACCCACATAGTTCTATGCTGTAATGTAATCTCCAATTTGAACCCGTAATCCCCGGTTCTGTTATGATACTTGCATTTACAACACGAACACTAAATCCTTTTAACCAATCTGGTTTTTTGACAACTCCATGTACTTTTTCTGCAAGATTTACGGATATCCATTGTAGCCATTCTGAACTTGCCTTAAGGCGTTTATACAAAAGATCCGGGTAATAATCACTGTAATCTCATTCAAGATGCATCCCCCACCGGAAATTTTCCATCCCCCTTCCCGCGCATTTTATATACAAACACCTATGTACAATCTTGCATGCAAGGTGAGTGTTCAATCGCTCGTGAGTGTTTTTTCACTCGTGAATGTCTTTATCTCTACGATTGAACAGTCTGCCCGGTGCATCACCAGTCTCACTTCTGAACTGATCCCCGCAGTACAGACCGCAGGGTATCGCGTTTCTGGTTTTTATTTCTGGTATTTTTAATTCTCCCCTTGAACAGTATTTATGCATTCAAGGGGAGGAAGGTGTTGTTATGAGAGGAAAAGAAATTCGTCTGGAACGTATTATGAACCGCAATACGAAAAGAACGATCATCGTACCGATGGATCACGGCGTCACAAACGGACCCATACCGGGTCTCATCGATCTCGCGCAAGCGGTCAACCTTGTTGCGGAAGGGGGCGCGAATGCAGTGATCGGGCATATGGGTCTTGCCCTCTACGGTCACCGGCAGGGAGGGCGCGATGTCGGACTGATCCTGCACCTGTCGGCAAGCACATCCATCTCTCCGGACCCCAATGAGAAGGTGCTCGTTAACTCGGTCACAAATGCCTTAAAGATGGGCGCTGATGCTGTCTCGATGCATGTGAACATCGGCGCGGACTCGGAAGCCCGGATGCTCTCCGATCTGGGTAATGTCGCAGTGGAATGCATGGACTGGGGCATGCCGCTCCTCGCCATGATGTACCCGCGCGGCAAAAAGATCACAAAAGAAAATGACGTCGACCAGGTGAAACTCGCCGCGCGGGTGGCAGCTGAACTCGGGGCGGATATCGTCAAGACCGTGTACACCGGTGATCCGGAATCCTTCCGCGAAGTAACACGCGGATGCCCGGTACCGGTCGTGGTCGCCGGAGGCTCCAAGACCGATGACCGCACCACGCTCGAACTGATTGAAGGAGCAATGGCAGGTGGAGCAGCCGGAATTTCGATTGGCAGGAATGCCTTCCAGCACCGGACTCCGGACCGGTTTGTCCGGGCAGCTGCCTGTATCGTGCATGCGAACAAGAGTGTAGAAGAAGCAATGGAACTGTTGAAGGTGTAACATGATTGGAAAAGAGATCAGGATCGAACGGATCATGGACAGGAATACCGGGCGCTCGGTCATCGTACCGATGGATCACGGATTCTCGATGGGACAGATTGACGGACTACTCGATATGACAAAGACCATATCCGACGTTAGTGATGGCGGGGCAAACGCGATCGTCCTCCACAAGGGAATGGTGAAACGCGGGCACCGGCGAAAAGGACGGGACATCGGTCTTATCGTCCACCTGTCGGGCAGCACCTCCCTGAACCCCGACCCGAATGACAAAGTGCTTGTCTGTACCGTAGAAGAAGCGATCGCGCTCGGCGCTGATGCGGTTTCGATCCACATCAACCTCGGGGCTCCGAACGAATCGAAGATGCTGGAATCCGGGGCGAAAGTCGTTCGCGACTGCAACCGCTGGGGCATGCCGCTCCTTGTCATGATCTACCCGCGCGGAAAAGGGATCGACGCTTTCTCCCCGCAGGCAATCGGGCACTGCGTCCGGGTCGCTGAGGAGCTGGGCGCTGACCTGATCAAGACAAACTACCCGGGCGATCCTGAAGCGTTCCGGAGGATCACGCGTGCATGCTCGGTGCCGGTCTTCATTGCCGGTGGTGAGAAGAGCGGGGATCTCGAAACCCTCCGGATCATCCAGGACTCGGTCGGTGCCGGCGGTGCCGGTGTTTGTGTCGGGAGAAACGCGTTCCAGCGCGAGGACACCCGCGCGTTCGTCCGGGCGCTCTGCCGCGTAGTGCACGATGATGTGAAACCGAACGAAGCGCTGGGGCAGCACTAAATGAAGACGTTCTGGGTCGATCTTCGGGATTGGAACAAGGAGATTGCCACAACCGCCATCGAGAGCGGAGCGGATGCACTCTTTGTTGAACACGCGGAAACCGTCAAACGGCTCGGCAGGATCACCACCATCGCGCCGGATGGCGATTTAAAGCCGGGTGCTGACGTGATCGAATGCACGATCACGGACAAGGCAAGCGAGAATGCCGCTGTGCAGGCAGCGAAGCACACCTGGGTGATCGTCACGACCAGTGACTGGACGGTCATCCCGCTCGAGAACCTCGTTGCCCAGTCAGACCGGATCATCGCGGGGGTGAAGAGCGTCCGTGAAGCCGAACTGGCGCTGATGGTCCTTGAACGGGGCGTCCAGGGCATCCTCTTACAAACGAACGATCCCGCGGTGGTAAAGGAGGTTGCCGGTCTGATTAAGGCGCAGACCGGAACGGTCAACCTGATCCCATTCACTGTGACAGCTATCAGGCACGTGGGCATGGGTGACCGTGTCTGCGTGGATACCTGCTCGATGCTCTCTGATGGCGAGGGCATGCTCATGGGTAACACGTCTTCCGCCATGCTCCTTGTGCATGCCGAAACCCTTGAGAACCCGTATGTCGCCCCTCGCCCGTTCCGGGTCAATGCCGGTGCCGTCCATGCCTATATCCTCCTGCCGGATGGCAGGACTGCCTATCTCTCGGATATCGCCATTGGCGGGCAGGTACTCGTCGCAAACGAGACCGGTGTCGCACGGACCGCGATTGTCGGGCGGACGAAGATCGAACGCCGTCCTCTCCTGCTGGTCGAGGCAGAGGCTGACAGTGTCCGGGTCAGCCTGATCCTCCAGAACGCTGAGACGATCCGGCTCGTCAAAGAGGGAGGCGGGGCGGTCTCGGTAGTTGACCTTTCGGTAGGAGACCACATCCTTGGATGTGCACTCGAAGGCGGCAGGCATTTTGGTATGGCAGTCAAAGAGACGATCCTTGAGAAGTGAACTGATGAAGGTTGGCATCATTGGCGGCACCGGAAAGATGGGCAGGCTCTTTAGCCGGGTCTTCGCACGGGCAGGATATGACGTTCTCGTATCCGGGAGGAAGACCGAACTGGATGCACCGGCGCTTGTCCGTGTCTGCGATCTTGTGATCGTATCTGTGCCGATCCGGGATACGGTCCGCGTGATCAACCAAATCGCGCCTCTGCTCACCCACGACCAGATCCTCTGCGATCTCACGTCGCTCAAAGTGGCGCCCATAAACGCGATGCTGAAGTCCGCCGCGCACGTGATCGGGTTGCACCCGATGTTCGGTCCGACCGTCAGCTCCCTGCGGCACCAGACGATCATTGTCTGTCCCGCGCGCGTGGATGACGAGATACTTTCGCCGCTTCTGTCGATCTTCCGGAACGAAGGAGCTGTCTGTACCCTCTCGACCCCGGAAGCGCATGACCGGATGATGGCGGTCGTGCAGGGACTGACGCATTTTGTCACGCTGACCATCGCTGAATCGATGCGCCGGCTGGATCTCGATATCACACAGACGCAGGAGTTCACGAGCCCCGTCTACCAGATCGAGCTCTCACTTGTGGGAAGACTGCTCTCGCAGTCACCGGAACTCTATGCCGATATCCTGCAGAAAAACCCCTACGTTCCTGAGGTAATCGCTGCCTGTCGTGCCTCAGCAGACACACTCTCCGCCATCGTCAATTCCGGGGATCCGGACCAGTTCAGGGAATTTTTCACAAAAAACACCCGGCACTTCGGGGATTACTGCACCAAAGGGCAGGAACAGACCGATGCGATCATCGATTGCATGGTGAGACGATGACGGTCATTACGCTGGGTCCCGAAGGAACCTTCTCTCATGATCTGACCCTAAAACTTGGCTACACCGATATTCGCCTTGCACCTACCATCCATGCTATCATCGCGGCGGTCGCGCGGGGCGAGGGAGAAGGGATCGTTCCCATCGAAAATTCTGAAGCCGGCGGTGTCGGTGAGACCCTGGACAGCCTCACGCTCTACCCGGTCTATATTACCGGGGAGATGTACTTGCCGGTACATCACCACCTGGCATCCATTGTTCCGTTCGAAAAACTCCGGGTGATCTATGCGCATCCTCAAACGCATGAGCAGTGCAGTGGAAAACTGGAAGCCTGGGGGATCCCTGTCATCCACACGAGCAGCAATGCGTCGAGTGCGATGGAAGCAAAAAAGACGCCCAATGCAGCCGCGCTCCTCTCGTCCGGTGCCGCAGCGATCTATCGTATGCCCATCATTGCAGAATTTATCGAAAACAACGCGCACAACATCACCCGGTTCGTCCGGATCTCAAAAGATCCCATAACGGTTGGGTATGTGGAGAAATGCAGCATCCTGATCGACCCGGATACCGATCGCGCCGGGCTCCTGTATGATCTCTTAGGTGTCTTTGCCCGACGGGGCATCAACCTCACCCGTATTGAATCCCGCCCGTCCAAACGGGGGATCGGGAAGTATGTCTTCTTCCTGGACTATGCAGTATCGGAAGGCACGGTAAAAGCGCTTGCTGAACTACAGGGACTGACAAAAATAAAAGAGATGGGATGCTACGCGAAGATCGAGGTGCCTGGATGAATTACTCCCTGCCCCGGATACGGGATCTGGATTTTTCTGTGGCTGCACCGCCGTCCAAGAGTTACACGCACCGGGCGTTCGTCACGGCAGCGCTTGCGAATAAAGAGAGTACCATCCGGTTTCCCCTTCTCGCGGATGATACCCTGCTCACGATGCAGGCACTCACCCGGCTGGGTGTGCCTGTGACCCACACTGCGGAACGGGTCACGATAAGCGGATGCGACGGGCAGTTCGATGCGGGAAAAAATACGGTTCTTGATCTCGGCAACTCCGGGACGAGCCTGCGGCTCTTAACCACCTTGGCACTTCTTGCACGCGACCCGGTCACACTCACCGGCAATGCCCGGATGCAGAAGCGTCCCATCGGGCACCTTACGGACACGCTCCGGACGCTTGGCGGGCAGATCACGTTTCTGCACGACGAAGGATACCCGCCGTTCACCGTGAGCGGCTCGTTATCCGGTGGACCCGCAACCATCGATGGCTCGGTTTCCAGCCAGTTCATCTCCTCCATTTTAATCGCCGCACCCTACGCGGCACGTGAGATCGACCTTGTCGTATCCACGCCCCCCGCTTCGCGGTCGTACCTGGATATCACCCTTGAGGTCATGCGGGCATTTGGTGCAGAGATCACGCGGCAGGCATACACGCAGTTCCGGGTGAGTACTCATCATCGGTACGAGAGCCGGAGCTATGCGATTGAAGGGGATTACTCGTCTGCCTCATATTTTTTTGCGATGGCAGCGATCTGTGGGGGGAAATCAACCGTGACCCGGCTCAACCCGGCATCGGCGCAGGGAGACCGGGCGTTCCTGGACGCACTCACCCGCATGGGCTGTTCGGTCAGGTACGACAAGGACGCTGTGAGCGTTGAACGGATAATCCCGCTCAAGGGAATTACGGTCGATATGTCCGCGGCGCCGGATACCGTGCAGACGCTCTGCATGGTTGCCGCAGTCGCGGGCACCCCCACCACCATCACCGGCATCAGCCACCTGAAATTCAAGGAGAGCGACCGGATTCTTGGTACGGCGGAGAACCTGCGCCGGCTGGGTGGGGATGTGACGTGCGGGAATGACTGGATCACGATCCGCCCGGCTCCGTTGCATGGTGGCACGATCGATCCGTTTGCCGATCACCGGACTGCGATGAGCTTTGCTGTGCTGGGACTGGGTATTGGCGGGGTGACGATCCTGGATACCGATTGTGTGACAAAATCGTTTCCCGCGTTCTGGGACATACTGAAGGGAGTGACTGGATGAGACGTATTGTATTTTCGGGTTTCCGGGGAACCGGGAAGACCGAGGTAGGGCAGTTGGTTGCCCGGCAGATGAACCTCCCGTTCATCGACACAGATGCATTGATTGAGGAGCGGAGCGGCAGGTCGATCCCTGATATCTTCCATGAGGAAGGCGAGGAGCGGTTCCGGGCGTGGGAACGTGAGGTGATCGCAACGCTACCGGCTGACAATGTGGTCGTGAGTACCGGTGGCGGGGCGGTGATCGACCCGGTGAACATGGAACATCTCCGGCGCAATAGTGTCTGCGTGCTCCTGACTGCCGATATTGAGACGATCAAACAGCGACTTTTACACAAACCCCGCCCGCCACTCACCCACCTCCCGCTTGCTGAAGAGATCGCCGAGGTTGTGTACCAGCGGCGGCAGGCATACCACGCCTCCGCTGATTTCTCTCTTGATACGACCGCAACCTCTCCGGAGGTTGCCGCACAACATGTACTTCAGCTCCTCAATAACGGGGTTTCGACCCCGGAGCAGCGAACGCATGCACTTGCCTTCTTCCGGACCGGTCGGATTCCCGCCCCTGCGTTATCCACGCTTGAAAATATTCTTACCAGTCCTTCCCGTGATCCCCAGACCCGTATCCTCGGGATTGCCGGGTATCCGTGCGCCCACAGCCTGAGCCCGCGTCTCTATAACGCGCTCTTCAGGCGCTACCAGCTCAATTACCATTACACCTGGTTTGAGGATCCGGAACTTGACGAGATCCTGCATAGTGCACAGGAGATCGATGCAAAAGGGCTCTCGGTGACCATTCCGTTCAAGACCGCCATCATCGACCAGATCGATGAGATCGAAGAACATGCAGCAGAGCAGATCGGCGCGGTGAACACAGTCGTCTTTTCCCGGGGATCGACAATAGGCTACAATACGGACTGGCTCGGCATACGAAAACCGCTCGTCTCAAAAAAAGGGAAGAAGGCAGTGCTTCTCGGAGCTGGCGGGGTTGCCGCTGCCGCGGTATATGCGCTCACCGATCTGGACATGGAGGTGACGATCATAAACCGGACACCGGAGAAAGCCCATGCGCTTGCGGAGCGGTTCGGGTGCGCATCCGCCACGTGGGACGCGTTCGATCAGATCAAGCCGGATGTAGTGGTGAATGCCACGCCGCTGGGCATGCAGCCGGATACGCAGAGTCCTCTTAAAAAAGAGCAGTTGAATAAAGAGATGACGGTCTTTGACCTGGTCTATACCCCTCCGGTGACGCCGCTCGTCGAAGCCGCCCGGCAGGTTGGCTGCCAGACGATCACCGGGACCGAGGTCTTTGTCCAGCAGGCACGCGAACAGTTCTACATCTTCTTCGGCATCGATGTGCCCGAGACAGTTATCAGGGAGCTGGTCGCATGAACACGTTCGGGAAAAATTTCCGGATTACGACGTTTGGCGAGAGTCATGGCACCGCAGTTGGCGTCGTGATCGATGGTTGCCCGGCGCGGATGGGTCTATCCGAAGCGGATATCCAACCCTTGCTTGACCGTCGCCGCCCGGGTACCTCCCCGCTCACCTCTGCCCGCAAGGAGTCAGACCAAATTGTGATCCTCTCCGGAACTTTTGAGGGACTGACCACGGGCGCTCCGATCGCGATGCTCGTTACCAACGAGAATCAGCATTCCTCTGATTATGATGCCCTGCGGGATCTCTTCCGACCGGGGCATGCGGATTTTTCGTATTTTTCGAAGTACGGCATACGGGACCACCGGGGAGGGGGGAGGAGTTCCGGCAGGGAGACGATCGGGCGCGTTGCCGCAGGTGCCGTGGCGATGAAATGGTTACAGGCACAGGGTATCACGGTCACAGGAAGCATCCGGGAAGTGCACGGTACGACGACTCCTGGTGAGATGGAGCAGGAGATCCTCTCGGCAAAAGAGCGTGGGGATTCCGTGGGGGGTATCGTTGAGTGTACCGCCTCCGTGTGTCCTGCCGGACTCGGGGATCCCGTCTTCGGGAAACTAGATGCTCTTATCGCAGGCGCGATGATGGGAATCGGCGCGGTGAAAGGTGTAGAGATTGGCGACGGGTTTGCCGTTGCCCGACGGTTCGGGAGTGAGAACAATGATTCGATCACAGCCGGGGGGTTTGCCAGTAATCATGCCGGGGGTATCCTCGGGGGCATCTCATCCGGGCAGGAGATTGTCGTACGCCTTGCTGTAAAACCGACACCCTCAATTGCCACGGTCCAGAAGACACGGGATATCCACGGGAACGAAGCGGAGATTTCAATATCAGGACGGCATGATCCCTGCATTGTGCCACGCATCGTTCCGGTGGCTGAAGCGATGCTGGCGCTGGTGCTCGCAGACTGCCTGCTCGAGCAGATGAAGTACCGTTGAGAAACATTCCATTTTTATTTGGGTACGAATGTGATTACGGTACACCAGGAGAACGTGTACGGGATTGCGATACGGTCTCAATCGTGAAAGGGCGCGCTGTCAGCCCATCGCTGAAGAAACACGGAGAAGATGTTAAAATCAAATAAACTGGGATACAATATCCTTTCCAGAACGTTCCCAGTTTTTTAGACCGATAAAAACATGGAGCAAATCCTCTAGCACACCCAAAAAATCCTATTCTTTACGGGTCTTCGCAGTTTCATTACTCGAAAGGATTGATTCTTTTAAGCCATGGCACCCGGGCAAAGTGCTTGTCTTCGGTATAGATAGTACGGATCGAATTCTCCTCCATTGTAGCTACAAGAAGTGCGTCCCAGAAATGAAGGGAATAATTATCCCGTATTTCATGAGCACGGATCACGGTCTCTGCACCATACGTAAGGATAGTCCAATCCCGGAATTCTGTGATGACGTAAAGAAATGCCCGTACTTCATCCCCAGATGCCGGATGGGAGACTTTTTCCCGGACGATAGCCGAAAATTCTGCAAGGTTTTGGGTTGACACTGCGAACTGCATTTCATGTCTCCAGCAGCGGGACAGAAGTTCTTGTGCAGCCTGCTGTTTATCCCCGCTGTCAGCATCGAACGCGTACACAAGCAGGTTCGTGTCAATGAGTGCCGGGTTACCGGTCATGAATATCCTGCCGTGTCTGGTACAGGTGCTCTCCCAAATGTCGTTCTTTTTTAAGAATGGCAAGTGCTCTGTCTGCGATCGCTTCCTGTTCCCGCTCACGGATCCAATACTCAATTGCTTCTGTTGTCGCTTTGCCAAGATACCCCTTCTTCTCCCCAAGGGTTTCGCGTGCAACCTGACGGAACCGTCGCTCGGTCTCGTCATCAATGCAGATCGTGATAGTCCCCATAACAAACATACTTTAATGATTTAAACTTTTAAATGTTATGATATTTTAAAAGTCAGGTAGCGCTTGCGAAAAAAAGCGGATGAAAATCCCAAAAACCTGATGGTGATCACATTTTTACTTTCGCATGACCAGATAACCGACGTGTGCTAACCATTGCTGGCGAACGCATACTTTTGCACCCACGGATTCATGGTGCGAGACATGGAAACCGGAACACTCATTCCGTGACTGTATCATCCTTGCCTTGCACCCGTTTCATGATGTCGGTAAATTCCCCGACCGTGTATTGTCCGGTTGCAGTTGCTGTACCGGTAGAGCAATACACAAAGCCTGAACCAAAGAAGGGAAGCATCACGCGGGCATACCGGAATGCCGCGCCCATCACACCGGTGCAGACCGGTTTTTTTGCAGCGCAGGTGAACGCGGCGAGATCAACAATATCTTCTGCGGTGGATGGGGTGATAATGATCTTGGGGATATCCCCATACACCCGGAGTTCCCGCTCCAGCATGAAAAGGTCCGGTAGCGCCATCACCTGCGCTGTGTGGTACGAGGCAATAATGATCTTTTTTTCTGCCCTGATTGCCGCTGCGTGCCGGGCAAACCGCTGCTCGATATCGACATATTCGACATAGGGGAGTATCGGCTGGATCTGCCGGAACCACTCATCAGCATCCCCGAAGAACCGTCCCCCTTCCGCACCGGACCGGATCGTGGCGATGATCGGCAGTGCCACCTGCTCACGGCATGCCCGCACCTGTGCAACAGGGTCACCTGCCATGAGATCGAGACGACACTCGATCATATCTGCACCGGCATCCCGTGCAGCAACCGCCAGACCGGCATCCGTGAGTGAGGCAATGATCTTCATCTGATCATTCCTTGTGTTGCTGTCCACAAAATGATTCTTATCGCATGAAAACGCCACCGCCGCTACCTGGACCCAGCCTGAACCCTCAATAGTTCGGAACAATATCCGGAAAAGTGAGCACGCCGGCTTTTTTTTCGTTCCCGGTTACTCATGAGATCCCGAAAATCCTCCACAATGGGTACCTGTTTATGCCTTCCTGTGCCAAATCTGTATCATACCCATGGAAATCCGTGCATCAGGCTCACCCTGGCAATGCCTGGGTTGGGCAATTCTGCAATGTGTCCTTTTTGTGCTTGTCCTGCCGCTTGGCACTGCCCTCTGCCTGAACCTCTCCCCCCTTCTGACCCTGGCTCTCATCTCATCGACACTCGTGATCGAATATGGCGCTGCACCGGTTGGCATCGCTCTTGGGTTGCCCCCGGCATTTGTCCTGTTTGTGATCGTCATCGTCGCGCTTGGAGTCATTCTTCTGCTGTTTGCCCTATTCGAGATCCTCGGCGAGAGTTCCGTGCGAATAGCGCGATTTTTGAAAAACGCACGAACGCGGGTAACTGCATCCCCGTTTCTCACCAAGTATGGCATCTACGGTGTTGTGCCCGGTGTGATCATCCTTGGGATTTATGTGTGTCCTCCGGTCTCATGGGTGCTCGGATGGCGACGGGATCATGCGATCATCCTTATGATGGCGGGATATGTGGCTGTCTCTCTTTTCACTATCCTTATATCCACGGGGATAATCCACCTTATTACCGGAGAGTACTGACCGGACATGACGACACCCGCTCACGCGTTGGATAAAAAAGTCCGTGGGGTACATCCTCACGCGAGGAACCCGCACGAGACCGGCGCAGACACACCAAAAAGAAACAAACGGGATCATGACCTTTCGCATACCGGCAGCAGCATGAAAACGACAGGAACCGTTTCCCGGAATAAAGTTCTCCCGGAACTTCTCGCACCTGCCGGGTCACCGGAAGCGCTCCGTGCGGTGATCGCTGCCGGTGCCGATGCGGTCTATCTCTCCGGCAGGCTGTTTGGCGCCCGCAGATTCGCTAAAAATTTTTCTCGTGATGAGATTGCCGAGGCGATCCGGTACGCCCATGCCCGTGGTGTCCGGGTCTATGTGACCGTGAACACACTCATCCATGACCGGGAACTTGACGGTGTCGCCGGGTATCTTGTCTGGCTCTACTCAGTGGGTGTTGACGCGGTGCTCGTGCAGGACCTTGGTATCGCACATCTCGCTCGCGAAATTGTACCTGCACTGCCCCTTCATGCCTCAACGCAACTGACCCTCCATTCCGCCGATGGTGTCCTCTTTGCGGCAGAGCACGGGTTTTCCCGTGTCGTCCTCGCGCGCGAACTCTCTGCGCACGACATGCGTGCGATTGCCCGTGCGGTTCAGCATACGGGGATCGGGCTTGAAGTGTTTGTGCACGGAGCGCTCTGCTACAGTTACTCCGGTCAATGCCTGCTTTCATCGGTCATTGGCGGACGGAGCGGTAACCGGGGCATGTGCGCTCAACCCTGCCGGAAAAAGTACCGGATGGTCTCTTCGGAAGCGGATGAATACGGGCGTCCCGTAGATCCCCTCTTCCTACCCATGATCGATCCCTACCTGCTCTCGCCCAAGGATCTTTCTACGTACACGCATCTCGCCAATCTGGTCGATCTCCCGGTCGTCTCCCTCAAGATCGAAGGACGCATGAGATCCCCGGAATATGGTGCCCTTGTCACGGCAACGTACCGGGAAGCTCTCGACGAGCTCGCACGCGGGGACTGGAGACCTGATGAGGCAAAGGTACGGGATCTGCTCCTTGCGTTTAACCGGGGCTTTACGTCAGGGTACATTTTCGGGGAGCGCCACGGGAATCTCATGAGCCGGAAAGACCCGGGAAACCAGGGACTTTTTCTCGGTACAGTAACACGGTGGGATCACCGCACAGGGCGCGTTACGGTATCAGCCGGGCAGCAGATCGCCCTCCATGCTGGCGACGGTGTACTCTTCACCGATCCCAGGCAGAAGGATGCCGAATGGGGTTTTTCGCTCAACAACGAACCGGTTCGTTCCGGTACGCAGATAACGTTCACGGTTCCCCATGCAGTGCAACCCGGAGCACGGGTCACGCTCACCTCTTCGGTTGCCGTGTCTGCCCGTGCCCGGCAGATCATGAGCGGCACCAGTGCAGGACTCCGGCACCCGGTGCCTGTAGACCTTGCGGTTCAGGTCCAGCCGGATGGTTTGATTCACATGGAGGGAACGATCGCGCTCCCGGGAAAAGTTCCCATCAGATTCTCCCGCGTCCCGGACATGCGTCTCGTTCCGGCAAAAACGCATCCGCTGACCCGTGACCAGTTGAGCACGCAATTGACGAAGACCGGGGTCACCCCGTTTGTCGTACGGGCATTCTCCCTCACCTATGACGGCACGCTCTTTGCCCCGCTCGGCGAACTGAACCGTATGCGCCGGGATTTTTTTGTCAGTGCCGAAGAACACCTGATCAATGCTGCCCTCCCCTCGCCCGATGATCTGCTGTTGGTGAACGACCGGCTTGAAACCGTCATAGGAAAACTTCTCGAGATTCCTCCACGCCCCACAAAGATTACGGAACAATCTCCGAACCTTGGGATCTATGTTGATCGCCTGGATCAGGTAGAACCCGCAACCCGGAGCGGTGTTGACGTCATCTATTTTGAACCCGGGTATGCATCCGGCATGACAGGATGTCAACCGCAGGATCGTCCCTCATCAGTTATCACACAGGTCCAGGCGGCACTTGCCAGCTGCCGGGACTCCCACGT
>JAQTSH010000209.1 GCA_028711405.1 Methanoregula sp. | reverse complement strand
AGCAACGTCCGTTCCGCGTTGTCTACGTCACTGTGCAGATCGGTGATCGGGCAGGCGGTATCAGCTCCGGGGCAGAGGTACAGGTGACAGTTCTTCCCGATGATCCCTTCCGGGGACATCCCGAAGAGTGCCGTGGCTGCGGGATTGACACGTTCAATCGTATGGGTCTTCACGTCCACAATGACAACCCCTGAGGTCAGGTTGTCCAGCAATACCCGCTGGAACGCTTCTTTCTCCCGGAGCAATTCCTCTGATTCCGCAATCCGGCGCTTCTCCGCAGACAGCCGGTTCTGGGAATGGGCGAAGACAAGCACAAGCAACAGAATGAGGAGGGTGACGATCAGGATGGGCAGGCTGGCACGGAAGATCAACAGGTTCCAGTCCGCAGCATCGACATCCAAACCCATGACTGCAATGACCTTGCCCGTGCCGGGATTTGTGATGGGAACAAAGGCAGATACCCAGGTCCCCCAGCGATCCGTCTCCTGCCCCTGCGTCATACCGGTGCCTGTCGCAAACACCTGGTGGATGAGAACCGAGGCTTCTGTGTAGTCCTGCCCGGGAGGTGAGTAATCCTTTGATTCCGGGGATTCCGAATCCGCATAAATAAAGATCGTCCCGTCAGACCGTTGCCCCATCAGGTAGGCGAAACGGACCTTCGGGGTGTTTGACTGGATCCTTTCCAGCTGGATCTTCAACGCCTGGTATTCAGATGCCGTAAGATCGGAAGGTGAGCCGGAAAGATCGCTCAACTGCGAGGTGATGATCCCCAGTTCTGCAATCCGGGTCTTGATGAGCAGATCTGTCCGCAGGGTGGTATCCTGCTGCTGGGCAGTCCAGCAGGTCAAGCCAGCCCCGGCGACAAGGATGAGTACCGCGATGACCTGCCACCAGGGGATCGTGCGCGTCAAAATATACCGTTCACTGACTATCTGTGGCATGCTTTAAATAATGGCAGGTTTCCGGTAGCCGTAGTCACCGTCAGGAGACAAGGACACCCGGCGCGGATCTATCAGGCAGTGATCGCACACCCGGAAAAGGTTTTCCGGATGTTTTGCCTCCAGGAAACTGATCGGGAATTACTTTTCACCGGAATTATTTACGGTTCCTGCTTTGTGTGAATGGTGTAATTTTTTTTCTCCCTCTCCGTTTGGTCCCGTTGTTAATCGACACTCTTCCACACGGTATCCGATGCATCTCGCGGAACTGCCGGGTGTCTGTGACAGCATGGAGAAAGCACACCAAAAATTGACAGCGGCGAAAGTGTTTTTTAGGATCTCTGTGGACATCTGATAGATACTGACACAGAGGTTAACCCTGGTTCATCTTTGCACCATTCGTCAGAAATCCCGGTATGAATGTTTCCGGTGTTCGACTTCGAGAACGTGGATGATCAATACCTCATCATGAATGGAGACTAGGACGCGCACTCCCCTGCCAATCCTGAAGGAGAAGATCGGATGCCTGGGATCGGATACCTTCAATTTTTTGAGGGAGAAATAGGGAGCTTCCCTGATCTCATGGATTGCGAGGACAACTTTTTTTGCGATCTCCGGGGGAAGTCTGCTCAGGTCACGCTCTGCACGGGGTGTATACTGGATAGTATAGAGCCTCATTCAACCCCGTATTTCTTCAGAATCTTTGATTCAGGGATCAACATCCCCTGCCGGATCTCCTCAAGTGATTCTTCCAGTCCCCTGATCGCCTCCTCACTCAGTGGCTCCACATCTACTGCAAGAGTTACGAGGCGACCGATCACATCGTTATACGATTCCTTCGGGTGGTGTTTTAAGGAGGTCAGCTGATCTTTGAGATCCGCCCGGATGTAAATTGAGGTTGCAACCTGCATAGTAATACTGCTATGCACCTATAGGTAATAAATGTGAGCGCCGGTATCCACTCGCCACTTACTTCCCCAGTTTCATCACGTACTCGTGCGCTTCCAGTGCGGCTTTCGCTCCGTCACCGGAAGCGATGATGATCTGTTTGCTCTTCACCGAGGTCACATCCCCGGCGGCAAAGACCCCCTCCCGTGTCGTGTGGCAGTTGAGGTCGATTACGACCTCCTTCTTGTCGTTCAGTTCGACAAACCCGTCAAGGATCTCCGTGTTCGGGAGCCAGCCAATCTCGATGAACACCCCGTCAATTGCCATCGTCTGCTCCTCCCCGTTGTCGTTCTTCACCGTGATCCCGGAGAGGAACCTGTCACCCTGGAGGGCGGTGATCTCATTGTTCGTGAGTACCACAATATTCGGCTTCGTCTCAAGCATCTGCACATACACCGGATCCGCCCGGATCGTGTGGCGCACGACAAGGGTTACAGACTCCGCAATGCCACTCATCTCCACCGCGGTCTGGAGCGCAGAGTTGCCCCCGCCCACGACCGCGATCTTCTTGCCCTTGTAGAGCGGTCCGTCGCAGGTTGAACAGATGGAGAGCCCGCGCCCAAGGAACTGCTCCTCGTTCGCCACCCCCAGTTTCCGGGGTTTCTTGCCCTGCGTCAGGATCAGGCTCTTCGCCCGGATCGTTGCATCGGACACGGTCTTAACAACAAACACTCCGTCCTCTGATGTGATACTGGAACAGCGGTCCAGTTCGAGCCGGACATCGAGCGTCCGCACCTGCTCCTCGAATTTCTTCATCAGATCTTCACCGGTCACCATCCGGTAGCCCATGTAGTTCTCGATCGACCACGACTCAAGCGCCTGCCCACCGATATTCTCGGAGACGATCATCGTCTTTAGGAGTTTTCTCGCGCAGTACACACCGGCAGTGAGCCCGGCAGGACCCGCCCCGATGATCAGCACATCGAAGAGATCCCCGGCTGAGGATGTCCCGAACAGCTCGTTCAACCGCCGCGCATCAAAACCCACGATCACTTCGTCATCAACCGTGATCACCGGCACGCCGCGCTGACCGGAGAGCTTGATCATCTTTCGTGCAGCGCCGGCATCTTCACCGACATCGACACCCGTGTAGGCAACCCCAAGTTTTTCGAGGAGCGCTTTTGCCATCCGGCAGTACGGACAGGCTTTCGTGGAGTATACGGTGACTGTCGTCATCAAATCGAACAAAGCTCCCGTTTCATATAAAGATATGGATACGCACCCAAAAACCTGGCATACACCAGACCAATAGCAAATTTCTTTTTACGGTAAGCCCCAATACACCAGTAACAGCACGGAGTCCGTAGCCATATGCCGAAGTTTGCAGGAATGGTATGCAGCGTTCTTGTCCTCGTACTGCTGTGCATGGGCATCGTAAGCGCCCTTTCGGATTCTGCACGTGCCGTGGAACCGGGCGTCTATCTCAACTTCAACGAGGGCGGGAGCAGCTACGCAAACGACAATTCCGGGCACGGGAGCGCCGGCACCATCCATGATGCGACCCGTATCGAGAACGGGGGGTGCGGGCGTGCCCTGCTCTTTAACGGGAACGGCAGTTACATCGCAATCCCGTACAGTTCCCACAACCACCCGGTAAAAGAGCTCACTGTCTCGCTCTGGTTCTATACCGACACCTTCGCCCCGCAGGTGCTCCTCTCCAGTTACCATGACGGGGGTTACCGCCTCGGTTTTGACGACGCGAACGATCTCTGGTGGACGGTCCGGCTGGACGGAATCGGGGACGTCTCCCTGCCCATCCAGCACGAGGGGATCACCGCTGAACAATGGCACCACGTAACAGGCACCTACGACGGGAAGACCTCCAGGATCTACCTTGATGGTGTGCTCCGAAACCAAGTGAACAGGACCGGGACGATCCGCTACGAGTACAGGAATTACGTGATCGTCGGGGCGGAGGCAGGCACCTCCGACAGTCCTGACCCGGATTGCCCTCGCTACTTCCGGGGGGGCATTGATGAGGTGCGGATCTATGACCAGGCATTGTCGTACGGGCAGGTGATGGATGACCGGTTCAGCTGCCCCACGGAGCCGGGCGTCCACCAGATCAAGCTCCCGGTCCAGCCGGTTATCGGTACGTGTAACACCCCTTCCGGCTCGGTAGACCTGACTACAGGGGGCACCGTCACCCGCGAGCTCAGTTTCCAAAGCCAGATGGAGAACGGGACCTGGCACGTCTCGCTCCCGGC
>JAQTSH010000208.1 GCA_028711405.1 Methanoregula sp. | reverse complement strand
CTGCACGCTCCATCCCGCACACCGAACACCTCCCGATCTCGTATGTCACCCGGTTAAACCGGGATATATCAATCATCCCCGGCAGTGGCACTACCGCCATCTGCTCCGTCTTCACTGCCGCAGTGTAACACGCCCGGCAGAGACGGCGGGCATGTTGCTCGTCACCGGGCCGGGCTCGCCGCTCCGGTGTCAGTTTCTCCACGAACCGGGCGCCTTTTTTCCCGCACGCATAACAGACCGATTGTGGCTCCGGGCATTCCAGCGGTTTGTAATCCCGTGCCCGGACAGTGCGGTCACCATGTGCAGCACTGTGCGGAATTGCGGAATGTTGCGGCAACGTTGCGAAATCTTCCGCACCACATGGGAGACCAAATATTGCTGCATTATCAAATCCAACAGAATTTTGCGAAGATCGAGTATTCGTTGCGGAAGATGGCGGAACACAGGGGTACGGATCCGGTACCAGACCCGGTTTTTCAGGAACAGAACACGCTGCCACATAATTCCCGTTTTTCCGCAATTGACTCTCTCTTAGTAATAAATTCTTATAATTAGGTGTATTATTGGAATCCGGGGCAATAATAGCGCTGGTTTTCGTTGCGGCAATTTCCCGCACTGTGCCGCAATCTGCCGCAATGCCGCAACAACCTGATCCGGTCACCTCACGGGTCTCTGCGGTCCCTGTCTCACCGGCAGCCACACTGCTGATGGGGCGATCACACCCGGAAATTCCAGGACCCTCATTACTCCCGGTAATCCCGGCACTCCCGTCACCTCCTGATTGCCCCTCTCCCCCGTCCGGATCATGATCCAGCCAGCACGAGCCGCCGCAATTCCACTGCCGGAACAATTCTGCGTCCCAACAGAACGCGTCCGTCCTCCGACGTACCCATAATCCCCGTTCATCTTCTGCCATCACCGTGCGATCCGTGACAGAGAGCGCCGGACACTTTTCCAGAAGCCCGGAATAGTTTCTGCCCCGGCTGGTGTAGCCTTTCAGGATTTTATACAGGACAGAATGTGACCATCCCGTCAACCGCTGCAAATCCTGGACCGTGAACTCGTCCCGGTCAGCTTTTTGGATCGTCACGACCAGGTCAGCCTCTTTTTTGGTCATCTTCGATTCCTGCCCGCCTGTTGTACCGTTCAGTTGGGTGAAGACCTCCTGTGCCGCAGAAAAATCCGCCTCGTTCGCGTACACACAGAGCATCCCGTCTTTTGTTGTCTTCGTCTCGCGCTGCATAAAGTGAAGCACCGCGTGGCTTTTTATCAGATCGTAGAGCATGTCGGGATTGCGCCGGTTAGTAATTGAGTGGAAATGTATCCGATGCGCGAACGGGATGATCACCCAGATCAGCTGCTCGTGCAGGATCTCCCAGATCTCCCGGCAGGCAAGAAGCCCTGGTGTCTCATCGACAATCGTTTCCGGGTCCAGTTTCTCCTTCTGTTGCTTCGCTTTGATCACCCGTGCATCCTGCTCGGCTGACTCATCGATCCAGCAGGTGAGCATCCGGTTTGCCACCTGGTCGTCCCCGGTTCCTTCCTTCTTTGCGATCCACCAGACACACCGTTCGGGAATCGTGCAGACGCGGGGGGTGAGATCCTTTGTGACCGTCGAATGGACAATCGGCTCGTCAAAGTTTGACGTCGCTGACTTTAAGATCTCCTGGATGTTGTCCGAGAGTGCGGTGTCGTCGCAGGAGAGCACGGTTCCCGGGCTTAGATCTTTTTTGTAGAAGAGCGCCTTGTCGCTCATCGTGCCTTTGATCCGGTACCGGTCTGGCACCTGCCGCATCATTTTCTTAAACGCGTGCGTCTTGCCCTTGCCGCTCTCGCCCGTGACCGATACGTGCAGCCCTTGTGAGTTCTTCACTGCCTGGGACGCCATTGAGTAGCACATGCACCGGGCGAGGATCTCGTCACCCACATGGTTCTCTGCGAATGTGTCCAGCATGAATGCGAGAGGATCCCCGTGTGCAAGCAGATCGAGCGCGTGTGCCCGGAGATTCGGGTCAGCAGTGTGGAGCGGTGTTGAGCCGCTGGCGTTATCCGTCTGTGCTGCTGGCATTGTACCAACGTCACCAGTGCGCGGGGGATCGATGCTGCCTTCCCGTTCTGCTTTTGCTTTTACCCCTTCTTTTTTCCGGTCTCGCAGTTTCTGCTCCCACGCCTTCCGTTTCGCTGCCCGGTCCGGTTCGAACCGCTCGCGGAGTTCCTGCCAGCGCTGGGTACCGCCCCCGCAGGAGACATGCTTGCAGCCGGCAAAGATGCCGCCGTTCCCAAACTGGATGGCAAATGCACCGTCCTTGTGTGCTTCCGAGAACGGGCACACTTCGAGCGCGAAGAGTGTCCCGCCGCCAAACGGTTTCTCAGACTGTACGCTGATGCCATGCTCCAAAAGCCACACTCGGAGCTCGAACCGTGCTCCCTTTGGTGCGGCGGGTGGCTGCGCTGCCTGGGCTTCTGTGGGAAGCCGTGAAGTGAGCGCGCGAAGCTGCTCCGCACTTACGACCTTTGAGACATCCGGTGCCGACAAAATCCGGCTCCTCCGGTGCGGGCGTTCTCCCGTGGAATCGCCTTTTCGCGAGACCGTGCCGTAGAGCTTCCAGATCCGCGCCGCGTTGTAGTTCGCTGTATCGACAATGACCCGTTCATCCGAGAAGAGCAGGTCAAGCGTTGCGAGACACCCCTTGACAAGAGCTGTAGCAGCGGTATCGTTCGGCAGGTCGATGCGGTAGAGCAGGTGTGCACCGTTGCCGCTGTCCGCCCGTATCGGGTCAGGGAATCCGAGCCCGTTGAGCCATGCGGCGATACCGTCAGCTTTTGCAATCGCGAGCGTGTGTTCCTCGTCAGTACTCGATACGCCACTGGGGCGCACGGGATCGATGTCGATCGGCAGCCAGCGCCGGCGCAGGATATCGGCATCAGCTGTCGTGCTGTCTTTTTTTGACAACCGCATCTTGATCCGGTTCGCCCGGCGTGACAGAAGTGCAGGGTTTACTTCGTTTAACGTGACATAAATACCGGCGACCGACGGGTCTGCATCGAGCGGATCGATTGCCCGCGTGGCGAGAGCAGGATCATCGAAGTACCCGCTGTGCGTTGTGGTGTCGCCCAGCGCCCGGACTTCGACAACCTGTCCCTCAACGGCTAACCGGGCAAGAGTATCCCTGATAGGTTGGTCCATGGTTCACCTCCTTCGCTTCCGGTATTTGCTGTTAAAAAAAAGGAGGCGGGGTTAGACACGGGTAACCCCTCCTTCTGCGTGCACAGCAGTCCTCCGATACACGCGGCGCGGAAAGACATACACGGTGATTGTAAAGCAACCGCCGGCACCCCGTCGCAACTCGATATATGCGATGGTCACTCCCTTCGTCTGGATCTGGTCAGTAATTACCCGAGGGACCAGGTACAGCGGGACGTTGTCGATGATATCCGGCAGCGGCACTGTCGGCAGGTCATTCTGCACAGCCTTACCTGCCATACGCTGCCACCTCGCGGATTTCTGACATCAGGACGTCATAGCAGTGGATTCTTCCATCCGGTTCTGCAATCCAGACTTCGCAGCGCAGGAAGATAGCACCGTTATACTTCATCGCAAGCGAACGTAACTGGCTGCACTCGTGCCGGCACTGCGCCTCCACGTACTTTTCGCCTGTGGCACCAGTCTTGTCGTTGATGCCGGTCCTCCCGCTCGTGGTACTGGTCGCCAGTTTGATCTTCACGCAGAGCGCTTCGTAGTCGCCCCGCATGCCGATCAGGTGCAGCGGGACGGAACGGGACAGGAAACTGGCAGTCACCGGCTGTACCGGCGCGTAGCCCCGCGAGATGAGCAACTTGGTGCACCGGTTTTTTGTCGAGTGGAACGTCGGTTCTGCAATCATGGTGCACCACTGGTGATCAACGGGCATCCGTGCGCAAGCGACAGCACACCGTCGCGCTCCCAAACCGGTGCAGGGATCTCCCGCAGGGTGTCAGGCAGGACTTCGCAGCAGAAGAAACCGGTCTTTTCGGCATAAATCCAGAGTTCGTAGTGCTGATCCGGATCTGCCGGCACGCGTGCCAGCCTCTTACGGAAGATCTGGATCTCGTGGGCATAGCGTGCTTCAA
>JAQTSH010000207.1 GCA_028711405.1 Methanoregula sp. | reverse complement strand
TTCGGCTCGGTTCCGCCCTGGGGTTGCAGTTCCACCTTGAGATGACGCGTGAACTGATCGATGCCTGGATCCGGAACGAGCGGACGTTCCTGCGGCAGACGATCATACGGGATACCGGGCGGTATCTGGCAGACAGTAATACGCAGTGCCGGAAGGTCGCAGAAGAGTTTTTGGGACTGTGCTGATGCAGGAAAGTACCTCCTCATCAGCCTGACATGGAGTACGGGCATCAAAGGTATCCAGGCGATTGACTCCCCACCCAGCCCACGGGGACGTTTCCGGCTGGAGACTGGATCACCGGAAAACATCACGGAATTGTCAGCCGGATTCTTCCCGGTGCCCAGGCGTGTCCCGCTGTCCTTTGATGCCGTTTCGTGCATGCTGGGACGCTTCACTCATCGCGATGAGGATCTCGAATATTTTTTTCACCGGTTCAGGATCGATCCGGGCTTTTTGTGCCCGCTCCCCGGCTGTCGAGATCACCTGTCGGGCTCGCTTCTCATCCCGCACGGGAAGCCCTTCACGGGCTTTAATATCCGAGACTTTTATTGCAAGCCTCTGCCGTTGTACAATCAGCCTGACGATTTCGTCATCAACCTGGTTGATCTTTGTTCTGACTGATTCCAGGGACATAGCAAGTACATTGCCTGAAAAGTGGATAAACCTGATGACGATGTCGTGCGGCAATTCCCTGAAAGGATCCGTCCTGGGGTCGTGTACCGTCTCCCCGGGCTCTACCGGGAACGGTTCACCCAAAACAGATATGACAGAACCACCCTATCTGATCCGGTGATCTCATGCTCGAAAAAATATCCCGTCGCGAAGAAGCCGATCTCTTTGTCGCGTGGGTCGCAATATCGCTCGCGTTTACCATCATATTCATCTCCCCGAGCGGTCTCCTCTCTGTGAACCTCCGTGTCCCCCCGCTGACCGCACTGCTCTTCTTTGTGATCTCTCTTGTGACTGTCGGTATCGGGTTCATACTGCACGAGATGGCGCACAAGTTTACCGCGATGAAATTCGGGTACTACGCGGAGTTCAGAAAAGACAACATGATGCTCCTGGTCGCCATTGCGCTTGCGGCGTTGGTGGGCGTGGTCTTTGCGGCACCTGGTGCAACGGTCATCTACAATAACTCGATTGATGGCAGGGGGATCTCCCGTGAAGAGAATGGCAAGATATCCGCAGCTGGTCCCCTCGTCAATCTCATTCTCTGTATTCCGTTCGCCGGGTTGCTCATCTACGGCGGAGCTGGAGCCGGGCTCGCCGGGAACCTGTTCTCTACGGTGGGTCTTATCGGGCTCCAGGTGAATGCGATGATCGCCGCGTTCAACATGCTCCCGGTGAGCGTGCTGGACGGGAAGAAGGTGCTCGCGTGGAACAAGGGCATATTTGTCGTCCTGATCCTTGCGGCGTTCGGGGCTCTTGTTGTATCGGTGTACCCGGGGATGTTGTGATGTTTAATTTTGGCTTGAAAAAAATTGGAAGTGATTGATCATTTTTTAGAAAATTCTACGTTTACGATCCGAAAATTTTAATTTTTGAGTTAAAACAGTTCAATTTCCACTCGATTGTTGGAAGTTGAGTTTTAATTTCACCAACTCAAGTGAATGTTGCGGGAAGATGATGACAGTTTTTCTAAAAACGTTTTCCGGATTTTTTTATTGCCGGTAAAATTTTTCCGTGATTTTTTGCCGGCAGTAAATCCGTTTTCATTTAGCGAAGACAACTGATGAACGCACTCAAACTGCGCCTTCAAGTGAAAAGTGCCTGTCTGCCCCAGCGCAGGTTCCCGTGTCCTGCGGTTGTCCCGGATTCGCCGCCATGTGGAAAAAAGTGTTCATGACGGGTTTGCCACAGGGACTAATGGATATAATATCCATAGCAGGATCAATATCAGTGCAGCCAGGAGATCAAGGAATCCCGGCGAGGCAAAGACGATTGTGTTCAATCTCTGCAATGGCACGGCAGACACTCCGGTGTATGCGGTGGTACCAACCTATCACGTAACACCGGATAATGAGGCGATCATATCGATACCGTACGGGGAAATCCTTGAGATTAAGGGCAGGGAATAATATATGCCAATATATCTATTCGCCAAGGTACAACACACCCGGTACATTTTTGAAATCCTTATCACCCGTGCAAATCGTAAGCCCGTGCGCCTCCGCCGTTGCATAGATGATGCGGTCCGCTATGCCACCAGGAAACTCTTTTTTAGTATACTGTCCGGCGCGTATCGCTATAATCGACGTAATGGGTAAGATATGACTTACACCCATAAGTTTGGTAGCTGCCAAACGCCCGTCGGTAACCGATTTGTTACGGGTAATTGAGGTTACGACTTCCGTCAAGGATATAATCGAGGTGTAATTCATTTCCTTACCATTGATGATATCAACGACTTCTTTCGATGGACGACTGAAATATTCCACCCACACCCATGAGTCAATAAGGTACACGATTCAAATCCTCTTCTTCCCGTTCAAATGGACCAACCCCCGGGAACATGCCCGCTGCGGACGGGATGGTGCTTTTCCACACCCCGTATAAGTAATCGATAACGGCATTATACGAATCGAGGTTTTCCGCTTGCTTCACGTGGTCCAACTTATCTTTCGCAAGTTTCGAGAACTGGACCGGGGCCCGGGCATCCCCGTTGTGGGCAGGTTTGTGCACATCGATTGATCTACCTTCATGTTTCTTTTTCATCTTTGTGGCTTGCATAGTATGATGTATACAGTATACATCAATAAATGTTTTTTCCTCACATGGGATCCATAAGAATATCTGACACCCTGAACTCGGTTTGCAGCACTTAACCGGCTAACCATCGCAAACAAGGTAAAATAATACGATACAATTTCAGCCAATGTTCTTACACGACCAAGTTATTGAGTTGGAGAGGAATCCAAAGGAACCCGAATTGATGGAGAACCTTAAACAAGGGTCTTTCGATTTTAAATGGGATGATTGTTCAGGATATGAAAGGGCGATATGTGCAGTTCAAAGTACAGTTGGCATTGTGGTAAAGTTTAATTTTGCATACGTTTTGATTATACCCTAAAGTGATGTATGGTCAGTGTAACGAGGGTTAGGTTGGTCATGGATGTCCAGCTAACCCGTTTGGCTCAGGTTCCCCTCCGATCAGAATGGATAATCATCCGGATCACTGACATACGTATCAAGATTCCTGAAAATGACCTCCGTGCCGCCACTGGTGACATCGAAGCCATCGCGAGCGATCACAAGTCCCTCGAAACTCTCCCCGTTAAAGGTTACCTTTCCATTGGGGGCAAACAATACACCGGTAAGTGTGCTTCCCCCAAATCCAGTTATTGTGATATCTCCACTGGTTGCCACAATTATGACATTCGATGCACCAGGGTTCCAGGAACTTGAGGAATAACTGGATGCATAGATCTTTTTGTAGTCTGTTAAAGTTCCACCTGATACATATCCCCGTTCCGCATACCAGGCAGCGGATTTCGCCGGAGGTATATCCATGTTAGGCATCTCAACGGCAGGTACGGTTGCCTGGTGGATGCACTTGGAGACAATCTCGGGATGATTATAATTGGTGGGAACCGTGAGTGTGCCGGTATAATAAATATGTGAATTTGCGTCAAGGGTAGGTGTGTATCCCAAGGTAACATCGCCATCAACATACACATCACCATGTATCCGGGCGTCTTTTAAGCTGAAATCACCCGCGACATAGACATCCCCGTAGATGTGCCGTTGTCCGTTCCATAACGTCAGACTTCCATTAACATAGATGTTGCCAGGCTCGACCGACGATCCCAAACCGGCGCTTCCACCGTTCAGATTAACATTACCATCGATATAGATGGTTGTGACATCGATAGAGGTACCACCGTTCAGGTCAGTTGTGGTCAGGTCACCGGTAACGACAACCGTGGATCCGGGTCCATATACAGAATCACCACTGAAACTCAACTGATTTCCATAGACAAAGACGTTCTCTTCAATCGTATAATTGACAAAGGATTTTTTCGTTACCCGGATGTAATTCGTCCGGGTCAAGGTGTCAGACCCGGTGCCGTTACCTACTGTCAGGCTGATGGTATAATTCCCGACGTTCTGGT
>JAQTSH010000206.1 GCA_028711405.1 Methanoregula sp. | reverse complement strand
ATCCGGTATTACGATGTGCGGCATGTGACCGGGCAGGTCACGCATATCGATATTGACAGCGGTGTCGTGGAATCCGCAGGCACCTCTTTTTTCAACAAAGCCATCGTGAGAACCCTTGGGCGGCGGGGATGGGGGATCATCCAGGTTGACAACTACCAGCCCGGCTCCCGGAAAACGTTTGAAGAGATCCTTGCGTCCGCTGGGAGACTCGCAGGGATTACCGCAGAACCAGTTCTTTTAGGTGACGCTACGCGCCACATGCTCCCGGTGCCGGCAGCCAAAGAGGACTGCCGGAGCGTGGACATTGAGGAGAAGGCGGACATCCTTGCAGGAATCGAACGTGCCGCCAGTGACCCGCAGGTCGTGAACCGCAGGGCAAACTACATAGAAAGGATCGAGCAGGTCCGGTTCTCGGACAGTTCGGAGAATGAATTCTCGTATGAGATCTGCCGGTCCGGGTTCTCAATTCTCGCGGTGGCGTCCCGGAACGGGAACGTTCAGATGGGGTATGAACGCGATCACTCCATCCACGGGTTCAACCTCCGGCACCGCGAGGAGCGCGGGAAGAAGGCGGCTGAGATTGCCGTCGCACTGCTCGATGCCGGTGCGGCGAAAGGCGGGAAGATGCATGCGGTTCTCGACCCGGAACTTGCCGGCGTGTTCGCACATGAAGCGGTCGGGCACGCGAGCGAGGGGGATCTCATCCAGGAAGGAAATTCTGTCTTAAAAGGGATGACCGGGCAGAAGATCGGGAACGAACAGCTCACGATCATCGATGATCCCACCCTCCACGAGTTCGGGTTCGAGCCGGTCGATGCCGAAGGGGTTGCCGTGCGAAGAACCGAGATCATCCGGCGGGGCGTGGTGAACAGTTTCCTCCACAGTCGTGAGACCCTTGCCGCGATAGGGAACGGTATGGCTGGGCATGCCCGTGCGATGCCGGGCGAACCCCCGCTCGTCCGGATGAGTAACACGTTCATTGAGGCAGGGGATGCGACGACCAACGAGATCTTCAGTGAATGCAAAAACGGGATCTTCCTCAAGGGTTCCCGTGGGGGACAGGTCGATCCGGGACGGGGCGTCTTCCAGTTCAACGCGGAGTACGGCTATCTCATCGAAGACGGGGAGTGCACGAAGATGTGCCGGGATGTCTCCCTGTCCGGGGAGATCCTAACGACGCTCCACGGGATCTCGCTCTGCGGGAAAGACCGGCGGATGAGCCCCGGGTATTGTGGCAAAGGGGGACAGAGCGTGCCGGTGAGTGATGGCGCACCTCATGTACTCCTGTGCGATGCGGTGGTGGGTGGCAGTGGAGTGGATTGAAGCACTGGTGACTGAAGGCGGGAGACGGGTCGATGAGATCGAGGTCTTCTTCGTGCAGGGTACTTCGGTCTCTGCGGATTTGAAGAAGCGGAACCTCAGTCTTGCTACGTCTTCAGAAGACTGCGGGCTCTGCATCCGCACGATCGAGAAGGGGCGGATTGGCGCTTCGAGTACCAACAACCCTGAGGAGTGGCGGGCGTGCCTGGATGCGGCAGTGGCGAGCGGAAGACTTGCGACGCCCCAGGAGTGGAACGGGCTCCCTTGCCCGGAAGCGATACCGGATAGCGACCTGGCGTTCGATTCTGCGATGACGTTTGAGGCTTGTGATGCCCGGAAGATTTTGGACCGGATGCTTGCCGGCGCCGATGAACACCCGGCGGAGGTGACGTCGGGGTCTGCATCGCTCTCGTGCGAGCAGGTGACCTTCGCGAATACGCATGGTGTCCGCTACGCTGCCCGGAGCACCGGGATCTCCGCCTCGCTGGAGGCGATCAGCGGGCAGTCGACCGGGTATGAATTCGACCATGCCTGCCGGGTGGGGGACGTGGATCCGTTCGTGGTCGGTGAACGGGCGACGTTCTTTGCCTCCTCATCGGTGGGGGGGAAGGATATCCCCACGGGGGAGTATGACATCATCCTCTCACCTATGGCGTATGCGGATCTCCTGTCGAATGTCTTTGTGCCCGCGCTTTCCGGGCGGAATGTCCACCAGGGGCGGTCGAAGCTGGCTGAGTGCCTGGAAAAGGAGGTCGCAGTCCCCGGGTTCTCGATGTATGATGACCCGCACCGCGAGAACGCGAATGGGAGTACCTGGTGGGATGCTGAAGGGACCCCGACCCGGCGGGTTGATTTCGTAAAGGATGGCGTGCTCCACGCCTTCGCGTATGACTTAAAGACCGCGTACCGGTTCGGGAAAACCTCGACCGGGAACGCAGTCCGGGGCGGGTACGGGGGATTGCCAACGATTGGGCATCACAACTTTGTTGTGGACGGGCGCCGGGAGAGGATTGCCGATGACCGGGTAATCTACGCCCACAATGTCGTGGGTGCACATACGGCAAACCCGATGAGTGGCGATTTCTCGGTCGAGATCTCAAACCCGTTCTGGATGGAAGACGGAGAGTTTGCCGAACCCATCCGGGGCGCGATGCTATCAGGTAACGTCTTTTCACTGCACAGGCAGATCGTTGGGTTGAGTACGGAGAGCCGGGCGATCGGGTCGTATATCCTGCCGTCGGTCCGGATCAGCGGGCAGCGGATCATCGGGAAATAATCTTGTTTTCCGGGATTTGTCGGTACTACTTGATCGGTGTTTGAGGTGGGGATCGCAGGGTTTTGATTGCGGCGTCGGCTCGTGTGGATTTCAGTCGTTTTTTGGGAAATAATTGCATCTGTCCAGCTTCCCATCATTTCCCACCGTTTGCCGTCCACCTCGTACCGCAAAAATTCTAAAAACGCCTATGCGATGCGAGAAAATCCGATCGCCGGGCTCCATGTTCCTCGATCCCAAACTCCGCCTCTTTTCCGCAATAGAATTACAGGAGGTTCGGTCATGTTTCATCGCAAGCACTATCAGGGTGTACGATTACCATTCTAATAAGAAAAATATTGACTGGTCACAGGAGTATTTCTCATGCACAGCATCATTAAGCAGAACTTAAAGGAGATTATCAGGATATGCACTCACCGGAAGGTCCGGAGTCTCGCCGTATTCGGATCAGCAACCGGTGACCGATTCGATACAAGTAAAAGCGATCTTGATCTGCTTGTTGAATTTGAGAAGATGCAACCAGCGGAGCATGCAGAGCAGTTCTTCGGGCTCGCAGAGGATCTTGAACGCCTGCTCCATCGCCCGGTTGATCTTGTGGAGCCAGGTCCAATCCGCAATCCGTATTTCCGCAAGTCTCTTGAAGAGACGCAGGTCGTAATTTATGCTGCCGCGTGAGACGAAGAAATATCTTTTCGATATTGCAGAAGCATGCGATCTTATTGCGCAGTTTACGAGTGGTAAGACTCTTGCAGATTATAAAAAAGATCCGTTGCTTCGATCCGGTGTGGAGCGCCAGTTTGAAATTATTGGAGAGGCACTCAACCAGGCAATCCAGAACAATCCCTCGCTTGCTGAATTGATCAGCAATTCATCAAGGATCATTTCCTTTCGAAACCGGCTGATTCACCGGTATGCAACCATATCAGACGAAGTCGTCTGGGGTGTACTTGAAACCAACCTCCCCGTGCTCACCCACGAGGTCAGGAATCTGCTGGAGAAAACCGGCGACGGGTCATAATCGCGTACTCTTTTGCGTATCGATTTTTAAGAATGGGTGGAGCCCGGATTTTAAAAAAAATCTGCGATTGCCTTGCAGGGAATGGCGACCGGGCACCCTTTCATCGATGGCAATAAACGCCTGCTCTGGTTGTTGCAGAAAATATTTTGGCAGATCGCGGATATTGCCTCGATGCACCCGAACTGGAAGTCGTCGGGTTCAGGTGGCTTGGACGGTGTTCAGACACATGCACAAAGCACCGTACCGGTGGTTTTCAATCCGGAAAAAAGAATGGTGGGTAGGATCTCCCCTCACGGCACGATCTTCGCGATCGGGATCTCTAAAATATCCTCGGCACCGCACGCCTTCAGTTTCGGGATCAGCAGGTTAACAGTCTTTTTCGGCACCACGGTCTGGATACTGTAGTAATCGATCCCGTGGAGCTGGCTCACCGTCGGCTTCTTCATCGCAGGCAGTGCTTTTACGATCCGCTCCATCGCGGCAGACGGCACGTTCATCGTGAGAAGTACCTTGT
>JAQTSH010000205.1 GCA_028711405.1 Methanoregula sp. | reverse complement strand
GGGGTACATTCCTTTTTGAAGGTGTGGTCATCGATCTTCTTTGTCAGGTCACATTTCTCAAACATTGTGCCACCTCATGCCGATCCCGCCGGGTTACGATCCGGATCACTCTGGAACGATCATCCGTATGTCCGGCAGGTGTCTTAAATTCATGCAGGCATCCGGGCACCACCGTACGATGACCCCCACACGGCATCCAAAAATCCCAAGACCGTTACGGCAGAGACTGACAGGATGAAAAAATGGTTTGCCATTTTTATGATGTTACCGGAGATTACCGGGTGATGCGCAACCCGTTCTCTTCGGCGATGGCGACGAAAGCGGCTGCGAGGTATTCCACCTGCTTCTGTGTGGAACCGTACGTGTTGAACTTCCAGATCTTTGTCGCGCCGGGGATCACACCGGTCACGCCCCGGTCGGTGAGCCCGCTCGCAAGATAAAACCCCCTCTTCTTGTGTATTTCTGCGATACGGTCAAAGGATCCGGTCGTGTCGACGCGGGTGAGCGTGTGTTTCCGGGGATATTCCGAGAGGATCTTCGTGCCGTCAATGGAGCGGAGCGCATCGATAACGCACCGGTTATGCGCGAGTTCCCGGTCGAAATGTTTTACCCGTTCCTTCACATGCGGGAAGGACGCCATCATGCCGACAAGGGTGACGCCCATCAGCGTACAGCCCATCATCTCCGGCTCCTTTATCCCGAACTTCCGTTTCGTGACGTCGCCTTCGATGGCAGTGGTGCGGAAGAGTTTTTGGGCATGTTCGGCGGTGGTCGCGAGGACGCCGGAGGGTGCCGGGGCTGCCATGCTCTTGTGCCCGGACCCGACAACGAAATCCGCGCCGAGGAGTTTCCCGTCCACTGGCAGGATACCGACCGTGTACGCCCCGTTATACAGGACCGGGATATCGTACTGGTGCGCGACTTTTATGATGGCGGCAACGTCATGCAGGTTGCCGTACTGGTAATCGACATGGTCGATGAACGCGAGCACCGGCGCTCTGCCGGTCTCCCGTTTCACCTCTTCAATCTTTGCCGCAGTCGCGTCAGCGGTGATCATATGGTTGGCATCTGCCATAATTTCCCGTGGCACCCCGCCGGCTCCTTCGACCGCGAGGAACTCGGTGTAATGGGAGAGCGAGGTGAGAAGGACCGGATCCCCTTTCTGGACAAAGGTATGGGCGACTGCCTGGAACCCGCGACGGGCACCGGGCACCACCCGTGCGGTGTCCATGTTGAGCCATGAAGCCACGTCTTTATGGAATTCGGCGATGGGCGGTTTTGCGATATAGTCGAGCCGGTTCGGTTTGCGGCAGTTATCGCAGACCGAGTAGCCATCCCCGTACGCGATCACGGCTTTGATCGCATCGCAGGTCAGGCGACCTCCCGCCTGGATCGGGTCGATGTTGATGAAGAGCTCGTTCACCTGCCGGGCATCGATCCCAGCTCCGCACCTCATTTCAGCATCTCCTGTTTTAAAGAGGCAACCTGCCGTTCGAGATTGTCCAGCAGGCGCTCTGCCTGTGCCCGGTGTTCAGCATCCAGCTCGTGCGAGGGCGCGGTCTCACGCAGGATCATGCGAAGATCGGTCAGTGTGTATGTCGCGGAAAAGACCATATCAACAGCCCGTTTGGACAAAAAGATCACCATACTACTATTCACAAGCGATAAATTAAGCCACCGCTCTATCTGTACCTCAGGGGAACCGGGGCGGCGAACGGAACGCCGGTTTTGGTTTACGGGGCGATATTCCGGCATGCCGGGCAGTTCAGCGCATAATCCCGGATGCCTTCGTTCCAGGGGGTGAACCCGATGCAGACCCGGGGCTTCGTGTCGTGGATCCGGCAGTATACTTTCCCATCCGGGGCACGGTGGAAGAACGGGCAATGGTGCAACGCCCTGCCATCGGGTCCCACCCAATAGTTGATGCGGACGACGTGCGCCAGATCCTCAATGGTTATCTCGCACCCGGTGCACCGTTTCCCGTTCGCGAGCGTGATGCCGACATACCGGAGGATGTCGCGACGGGCAGCCTCGATCCACGGTACGATATCTTCAATGACCCCTTTCTGGTCCCAACCCCACTTCTCGCAACAGCGACCGCATTGCAGGCAGTCCTGATCGGGTGTCACCGGCATCTCTCCGGAAGATGATAGGGAGCACGGGAAGTTATGCGTTGTTAATACCGGTTTTCCCGTGAACCGGTTTTTGGGACCGTACCTCCCGCTGCCGGTCGTCGTGACCTGCCGGCACACTGGCGGATTGCCAGGAGTATAGTCTGCCCGCAATCCGCCTGGATCGTAATCCGGCAGATCCGCTCCGCCGGTTCACCACGGTGCGGCGATTATTATTAGGATCAAAGTCGAACTATATGGCTACAGATCATCCGCGTACAGAGGAGAAATTTTCATGGCTGACCCAAAAGAGACTCTTGCATTCGATGAGACCCGGCTCGAAAAAGTCCGTGCTCTGCGGGAACGTGGCATCACACCGTACCCGCACACCTTTGACCGTAAGGATACCATCTCATCGATCAAGACCCGGTTCGCGGATATCACGCACGACAAGAGTGCAGAACAGGTATCAACGGCGGGACGCGTGTATATCATCCGGAACCATGGCAAGACGCTCTTTGCCGATATCGCGGACGAAGGGGGCAGGATCCAGTTGTATATCCGGAAGAATGATGTCGGAGACGACCAGTTCAATCTCTTCAACCAGTTCGTTGAACGGGGGGACTTTGTCGGCGTCACCGGGCACGTCTTCAGGACAAAGCTGGGCGAGATCACCATCTGGGTAGAGACGATCACGCTTCTCTGCAAATCCGTCTGTCCCCTGCCGGAGAAGTTCCACGGGTTAAAGGATGTCGAGAAGCGGTACCGCCAGCGGTACGTGGACCTGATCGTGAACGAGGAGAGCCGGCAGACGTTCCGGAAACGGAGCCGGATCATCACGTCCATCAGGAAATTTCTTGACGACCGGGACTTCCTGGAGTTCGAGACCCCCATCCTTCAGCCCATCTACGGCGGTGCAAACGCCCGCCCGTTCACGTCTTACCACAACTGTCTCGAACAGAAACTTTTCCTCCGGATTGCTCCTGAACTGTACCTCAAACGCCTCGCGGTCGGAGGATTCGAGCGGGTGTTCGAGATCGCCCGGAACTTCCGGAACGAGGATATCGATACCCATCACAACCCGGAGTTCACGATGGTGGAGATCTACTGGGCGTATCATGATTTCCGGGACATGATGGCACTGACCGAGGATTTCCTCGTCTCGCTCGCACAGGACATCTGCGGGACGAGCCAGATCCCGTTCGAGAATACGACGATCAGTTTCGAGAAGCCGTTAAAGAAACTCTCGATGGCGGACGCAGTGAAGGAGTACGCGGGCATCGACATCTTTGCCCATACAGTTGAAGAACTCCGGAAACTTGCGCAGGAGAACACACTTGACGATTGGGATAAACCCCGGACCCAGCGCGAGTTTCTGGTCCGGTTCTTTGAGGGTATGGTCGAGGAGCAGCTGATCCAGCCGACCTTCATTTATGATTTCCCGGTGGAGAACTCCCCGCTTGCAAAACGGCACCGGGAGAAGGAAGGGTTCACCGAACGGTTCGAGCTTTTCATCTACGGTATGGAGATTGCGAACGGGTTCTCGGAGCTGAATGATCCGGTCGACCAGAAGATCCGGTTTGAGGCGCAGGACGAGAAACGCCGGCTCGGTGACCTGGAAGCCCAGATGATCGATTACGATTTCATCAACGCGCTCGGGTACGGGATGCCCCCGACCGGGGGGGTAGGGCTTGGCATCGACCGGCTCGTGATGCTCCTGACAAACAACAATTCGATCAAGGAAGTGATCCTGTTCCCCTCGATGAAGAGTGCGCAGCCGGGGGAAGAAGGGGCAGCGGAAGACCAGACACCGGTCGAACCGGCACCGGAATAATTCCCCATCCGGCGGTTCCTTTTTTTCGATGGTCGCGCGAACGTTGGCACACAAATTCCGTTCTTTCCCGGCAATGCGAGGGCGCATCGCGGTGTATTATCCGGGGGTCAAGCCGTATTCTTCAGCCATTCATAGATGGGCATAATATGGATTTTTTTATCCTTATGCATCTCCTCACCGGAGTCGT
>JAQTSH010000204.1 GCA_028711405.1 Methanoregula sp. | reverse complement strand
GTCATAGTGGAATTGTATTACTGGTAATTCTTAAGTTTTTTGAATTCATAGTGAAAATGCTAAATAGGAAATGTCTGGGAAATCAATAAAAGAGATTTGGACAGGAAACGGGATATGCCCAGATGGACTCTATTGTACCAATTTTTTTCGTATTTAAGCAGTCACCAGTGTACTATTTGAAAAAGAGTTTAATTCCAAAAAACCTTTGCAAAAAAGAAACAGCGCCTCGGCCGGGATTCGAACCCGGGTCAAAAGCTCCGGAGGCTTCTAGGATGTCCACTACCCTACCGAGGCATTACGCAACCATGACCATGAGCGGTTCACGGTTCCATACTAATAATGTCACAGATCGTATTAAAACACGCGATCGATTGAGAGAGAAATCTATAGGATCACTCTGTCGGACGGGACACGGACATCGGTTGTCTCGTGAAGCCAGATGGGAGGAAGCAGGAAATTTTCTAAAACTTTTAACCGCGTGGCGATTTTCTTTATCAAGAGAGAACGAAAAAGTTAACCCAAACCAATCATTTTTAATCTTTGTTACCAATACAATTTCAATACCTAATTATCATGATAAAACTGGAAATAAAGAATATCAAGGGCAACAATTATCTCTATCTCAAAGAGGGGCTCAAAGTTAACGCGAAATCAATACCTGTACTGCTGTATGGCGGCAGAATTGACAAACTCGCATTAAATGAGTTTTTAGGGAAATGCACTCAGTTCGATACTATCAGGTTAACGAAATTCCTGGATTATCGCGTAGCACACTTCCAAGCCGGGTTTCTCGACAAGGAGAAAATTATCGCGCTCGAAAAACTCCGGTATTACTATACCGATTTCGAGGATCTCTACCCGGACGAGAGTACAAGATACGTCCAGTCCGTCTTCGTCCGTTACGTGCAGGGCACCACGGCGATTGAAGGCAACACCATCTCGCCGCAGGAAGCCCGGGAGCTCCTCGAACACGATATCTCCCCAGCCGGGAAAAAAGTATCCGAAGTCTACGAGATCCTGAACTTTGTCAGGCTCCGGGACTTCCTAAAAACCTATACCGGGGATGTTTCGGAGAAACTGGGAAAGACGATGCACGCGATCCTGATGGAGAACCTGATGCGTGCGCCGGGAGAGTACCGGCAGATCCAGGTCGCGATCGAGAAGGTCGAGTATGACCCCCCTCCAGCAATACTTGTCCCGGACCAGATGAAAGAACTGGTCTCATGGTACCGGGCGAACGCGAAACGACTCCACCCGTTCGAACTTGCCATCCTGCTGCACGCGCGATTTGAACTGATCCACCCGTTCAGCGACGGTAACGGCAGGGTAGGTCGGGCGCTCATGAATTTTATTCTTGAGCGTGCCGGGTATCCAACGATTTATCTCGGGTTGTCGCAGCGGAAAGACTATCTTGACGCGATCATGCCAGCCGATGACGGGGATTTCATCCCAATCGTGACGATGCTCTCATCGACCTATCTCGACCAGCATAAAGAGGTGGTCCGCCAAGTGATGGAGGCAACAGCTGCCGCACGGAAAAGTGCGAAGATCGAGCGCCTGTTAAAAGAATTTACCCGGCTCAAAAAAGATTACGCTAAAAATTCAGGAACCTGATCATTTGTTCCTGACCTGGTAGAGATGCCAGATCTTGCACGCCCCCTCGTGACTCACCATGCAGGGTCCGACCGGCGTGCGAGGCGTGCAGACCTTCCCGAATAATTTGCAGTCTGTCGGTTCCGCGATCCCCCGCAGGATCTTATCACAACTGCATGCGGAATGTTTGCTCACTTTTTTGTAGATGAGCCCGAACTTTTTCTGTGCATCGTACTGCACAAATTCTTCTTTTAATCTGAGCCCGGAGGCAGGAATCACCGGGAATCCCCGCCACTCAACGTCACAGGGCTCGAACACGTCATACATGATCTTCTTCGCCTTGACGTTCCCTTCACGGGACACCGCACGGGGGTACGCGTTATCCACCCGGTGTGACCCTTCACGAACCTGCTCCACAAGCATGACGAGCCCGAGCAGGATATCCTCAGCTTCAAAACCAGCAACCACCTGCGGGACGGGGAACTGTTCATATTCATCGTAGCCCATGACCGTGCAGACATGCCCGGGAAGCATAAACCCGTCAAGCTTTGCTTCGCCCTGCGCGAGTAGCCATTTCATCGCCGGGGGCACGATCCGGTGGCAACAGAGAATCGAGAAGTTTTTCGGGGGATTGGTCAGGATCGTTGCAGCGACCGTGGGAGCAGTCGTCTCGAATCCAACTGAGATAAAGACCACTTCCTTATCCGTCTTTTTGGCGATCTCCACCGCTTTAAACACACCTTGTACAACCCGGACGTCACCGCCACAGGATTCAAGCGAACCCTTCGTACCGGGGACACGGAGCAGGTCTCCGTACGTGGCAATAATACAGTCTTTTTCGACAAGGTCGAGCGCGGCATCAATCTCACCTTGCGGGGTGATACAGACCGGGCACCCTGGACCCATCACGATCTTCAACCGGTTAGGAATGATACTGCGTAAGCCGGACCGTGCTATCGCAGCTTCATGCGTCCCACAGATGTGCATGAAGGTCATGTCCCGGTCCACCAGTTTAAAAAGCGTCTCAGCAATCTCGTTTCCCGTCGTCATGCAATCTCATTATTTACCGCAAAATGACATAAGTGTACGTATATGGAGAACAGCTTGCTCTACGCGGTTGCCACTATTGTTGCCGGTCTTATGCTGGCGGGAATCGTAAATTTTATCGTACGGTGGTTTAAGAAGATCGCGGCGTCCACGGAAACGCAGTGGGATGACATCCTCATTGCCGCATTCGGTATTCCGGTCCAGGTCAGTATCATCGCGATCTCAGTGTATATTTCCCTGAAATATTTCGGAATTGTTCCCCAGCAGTACGAATGGGTCATATCAGATAAAATCCTCAACACGCTTTATATCCTCATCGGAACCTGGATCGCATCAACGCTCGTTCATGATATCATCCAGATTTACGGGCACAAATTAGCGGAATCCAGCGAGACCGACTGGGACGACCGGATTGTCGGGCTGCTTGAGCTGGCTGCACGGTATATCATCTGGTTTGCCGGTATCATGCTGATCCTTGTCAACCTTGAGATCAATATCACACCTTTCCTTGCCGGTGCCGGTATCGCCGGGTTGGCTCTTGCCCTTGCGGCACAGGATCTTATCTCAAATTTCTTTGGCGGCGCCATCATTACCGTCGACAAACCCTTCAAGATCGGTGACCGTATCAAAGTGGATGCCTATACCGGCGATGTGGTCAGCGTGGGAGCCCGGAGTACACGGATAAAGACGCTGGATAGCCAGATCGTCACAATCCCGAACAACAAGATTACGTCAAATATTATTGTTAATTTTGCTGAGCCGGACCAGACGCTGCGGATCACCATTCCGGTCACGGTCGCATATGGCAGTGATATCGCGCAGGTCAAACGATGCCTGCTTGAGATCGCACAAAATGCGATCACGAACACTGACTATCTCCTCGATGAGCCTGCCCCGCAGGTCTTCTTTTTGGAAATGGGAGATTCCAGCCTGAAATTTGTCATGTATGTCTGGGCTAAAGTGTACAACCTTCCGGATAATGTGAAGGATGCCATCAATACCCGGATAGTTGAGCGGTTTGCACGGGAAGGCATCGATATCCCGTTCCCGCAACTCGAAGTCCGGATGAAAAAATAACTATCAAAATACGGCAGACCCTTTTTTTTCTCTGCTATGGATCTCTCGTATCCATGGGTTCCTGTGGCAAACCCGCCATGAACACGGTTTTGATCCCTTCGACTCGGAAAAAAGGTACCTTTATCTGGTGTCTGGCTGATACACACGGGTATATGTTCGGGATATCGACGTTCTGCCTGCATGATGAACCGCTCAGTTCTGCCATCGAGACGCTCGCGCCACTCACCACCCATATTGAGGTGATGGATGAGGGATTGCATTTCCTTCGCAGTGCCGAACTGCTGGAGAGCTACTCCTGCCAATTTTCGATTCACTCCCCCTGCCGTGGAACGAATATCGCGAGTCTTCTCGAACCGATCCGTCGTGCCAGTGTCGAAGTGATGGCGCAGTGTTTCGCGATCGCCGCTGAAGTTGAT
>JAQTSH010000203.1 GCA_028711405.1 Methanoregula sp. | reverse complement strand
GATCAACAAAATATCTACCAACGAGAAGTCTGACTGCCATCTGACATTCTGGGAAGGAAATTCCCGTTTCTTGGGAGACCACCATTTTGTGGGGTTGACATGAATGTAGGTGGATGTCTGACACCTCCGGAATCTCGGCATTTTCCGGGCACTCTCTCCCGGTTCCCATCATACCGTGGATATCCAGCATTACCAGCACATCGCCTCCCTCCCCGGTGCAGGGAGAGGGAGGCGTTCCAGATAATCTCAAAGGACGTGGTCAGGCACACACGCCATCATCCTGACCATGTATCAGGGAATCCCCGACAGGGTACGGAGATAAAGATCAGATACCAAAAACAACGGGTCAATCCCCGTATAAACAAGGAGCAAACGGCAGCCCCCCTTCGTGGATGCTGAGAGTGTCGGGTTCGTGAGGGGTTTGAATCAGACGGATATCAGAACATATCAGACAGTCGTTCAAAGGATTAGACGGACGTCTAAAAAGATTAGACTTACGTCCAATGGATTAGACGTGGTATTGTTCGTGCCAGACAATCATCCATCGACAAGATTAAGGGCAACCTTCCCACGAGAATGCAAGAGAAAACAGATCGGATCAAGCCTCTTGTCATCGGCAGTTTCCTTCTCCCCCCTCGTGGAGGAATGCCCTTCCTCCCCCAGGCCCGCAAAGGCATACCCCCCCACTACAGGTGCACCCCCACCCAAAGACCCCAGACGGAGCAGGATGTAAGCACGTCTCCGAAGTGAAGTCCCGTCCGGAAAAGGGGGACGGGTGCCCCCAAGGTACCCTTGGGTGGGGGTATAGCTTCGTGACACGAGGGGTGGGGTAGGGGGTACCCCTGCCCTTTTTTACCTGGGGGGGGAGGGGGGATCCCAGGCATAAAAATGGTGGCAGGGAGTCAACATCTTCAGGAAGGATGCCGAACTCCGGCACGCGAGGACAACGATCGAGCAGTTGGCACAGGCGCAGCTCCATGTAGAGGGTGCCCGGAACCTTGCGGAGTGCTGCATCATCCGGAACATGTGCGATACCGCATCGCTCATCTGCCACAGTGCACTTCTCCGGCTTGAGTCCCGTGGGGCACACATGCGGATTGATGTGCAGCAGACATGGGACACACAGCACTCACCTTTCAGCCATACGTACATCTCCCGCCAGCGGGAAGGCATCGAGACTGCCGGGGGGAACGTATGAAGACGCTCACGGTTCAGGTATTCCGGTTCGATCCGGCAATCGGAGCGGAGGCGCGGCTCGTCCCATACACGATGACCGTGAACGAGGGTGCCCGGGTCCTTCATGTGCTCCACGCGATCCATGACGAACTGGATCCCTCGCTCTCGTACCGGTACTGCTGCGGTTCAGGGCAGTGCGGGAGCTGTGCGGTGCAGGTGACCGGGGAGCCGGTGCTCGCGTGCATGGAGGAGGCGCGGGACGGGATGGTCATCCGCCCCTTAAACCTCCCGATAAAAAAGGATCTGGTCGTGGATCTTCTCCCGAAACTGGAACAGATCGCCTCGTTTTTGCCAAAGGAGACGCTTGTCATGCCGACGAAGGCGGTAATCGATGCGATGAAGCCGTTACGGGACTGCATTGAGTGCCTGTCCTGCGTCTCGGTCTGCCCTGCGATGGACGTAACGAAGTTTCTGTATCCGACGGCGATGCGGCAGGAGCAGAGGCTCGCCCTGGACCCGAGGAACGCGAGCGACCGGATCCCGGTGGCGATCAAAGAGGGGCTCTTCTGCTGTACCACCTGCCAGGCATGTTTCAAGGTCTGCCCGAAGAAGATCGAGACTACGGGGAAGGCGATCAAGAAGCTCCGGGCGAGCGCGAACCAGCGGGGGTTCACCCTGCCCCGGCACCTGGAGGTGGCGGCGCTGATCAAGGAGACGTGACGAAGTTCTGGAGAGATAGGCAATCGGTGTCGCACCGCCCGTGTCTTCCGGGTAGTATTCCGCGAGTTCCTTCTCTGCCTCTACCTTCACCCACTGACCCCACTTCCGCACCTCGTCCGCAAGTGTCTGCCCGTACTTCGGGATGTATTCCAGCACTACTTTGTTGAGAAGCACCGCGACGGGGTTGAGATCGCTCGCGTACGCATCGGCTCCAACGCGGAGTGCTTCGAGCGGGATCGATCCCCCACCTGCGAACGGATCCACTACCAGCGGGCGGGTGCCAGGCTTTCCCCCAAGCGCCTCATGTGCCGATTGCGTCAGTGCCCGTGCCGTATTCAGGTACCGCTCATCGGTTGAGTTGTCCCAGTTCGCGAAGTCGGCGATGAAGTCGAGGAGTGCCGCGCGGAGTGCCAGCGGATCGTTAATAATCCGTGACTCTTCATCCATCTGGTTCCAGAACTGGGTCATCTGCTTTTGAGCCTCGACCCTAAACGATTCCGGGCAGAGCGGATCCACCGGGTCAAGCCAGAGCGCTGCACAGATCACCGCCCGACATGCTGCAAGCGGACGGCGAGCCCACCAGATATGCAACGTCGAGATGTGCCCGTGCCGGATGGACTTCTCCCGGCGGGCGTGCTCGCAGATCTTTTTTATGGGGAGATCGACCTCGATGAGGCGTTTGGGATAGGCGGGGGTAGCGGACATACAGTCACCGATTGATTAACGACGAGAACATGAGCATCTCGCTGTCTCTATCGAGAATATCTTCTGAAAAAGGATAAGGATTACCTAACATTCGCTCACGGGAGCGATGGTGCAGGCGGTTGCGGTGCAGGCTGGGGCGGTTGAGAGGGTTGTTGCTGGGGGGGAGGCTGCTGGACAATTTGTGCTGGCATAGCTTGAATCTTTACGAAAGCACGACCGTTCTGGTTCTCAATAATTTTGATCGCAGGTGTGCCGCTGAACGTGTGCGTTGTTGAATGATAAACCGACAACACAAGATCCTGGAGCACTTGATCAGATTCCAAATCATCTACGACCAAACCTATACGCCGGGCTTCATCCCTGTTGATGTGATGCCCATGGCTCTTGAAACGTGTATGGTCGGAAAGAGACTCTGAAATTGCTCGTGCCTTTGCTCCGTCTGCAACACCAGAAAACATATACTTTTCAAGCCATTCAAGAACATATTTTTTCGATAAATCAATCGCGTTCTGGCTTTGGACGAGAAGAGCCGGTCCATATTGACTCAGGATCGGCAGCCACGCCCCCATCTTCTGGGGATCTTTACATTCTTCCTGTGCCTTCTCGAATTGATCGAGTATCGCCTGAGCAGGAACTGACATCATGCCGAATTGCGTCTGTAAAATAAATTGAGGATCGATAGGACCGATAAAGGAATGCCGCCCCATGACAATCCTGTTTGAAGCACAACAAATCATTGTGGCTGCTGACATTGCTTCATGAGGTATGATTACGCGAATATCAGAAAATTTCGAGCGAAGATACGAAACAATTGCCGCTGCCGCTTCGGGAGATCCTCCAGGGCTGTGCAAGATAAGATCGAGTTTCTGACCCGTTAGCCCGTGAATTACCTCCATAAGTCCCTGAATATCTTCATCATTGATTGAGACTCCATGCGGATCTTTTCCCGGTTGCATGAAGTTTGTCGCGTATAAAATGCAGTTGCGCCGCGAATGATTTGCAAGACGGACAAGATATTTACGTCGAACGATATCAAAAATAGTGGATTGATATTGAGGGTATCCTTGATTGAGTTCTTGTAATATCTCTCCCCAAGTCGGCATTATATCACGACGTATGCGTGCTCACAGTCAGGTGTGCCTGATTATTACGTCTCTCAACATATGCCCGGCTTTGCTCCATGACCTCATCATAACGCCCGTAGACGGTCATTAATTCGGAAATTCCCGGTTGGGCTTGTGCTTTCCTGATGATATCTTCGATATCATTTGGTAAGGTTGCATCTGCCATAAATTACCCTCTCATCATCGATTAGGTTACCATAGGATTGACGTTTATTAAAACATACTGCATTTTGAATGGTTCTATGGGCAATTGAAAGTGCGTCATTTATTGGAATTGTAGAGTTGTTATTGACAGTAAAATAGTCTCAAAGAGTAAGTTCTCATCATTCTATCCGTTGAGTCGAAAAACCAACATACAGAAAATATCTCTGGGTATCAAACTATGTCTCATATCAAGGTTCAGCATAATA
>JAQTSH010000202.1 GCA_028711405.1 Methanoregula sp. | reverse complement strand
ATGACCCGGCACCGAAACGAATCCGGGAACCGGCAATCCTGACTTGCACTGCCGGATGCAGAACCGTGGGATTTATCCCCTTCCCCGCATATTGTCAATCGATGCAGGAGATTGTACGGAAACTGATTCATCTCGTTTTCGGGCTGGGCATCGCTGGTATGGTGAAATACCTCGATCAACCTACTGCGACCGCGATCCTCGCCGGCGGTCTTTTCATCGGGATTATCTTTGTCGATCTCATATTACGGGGGTACCGTATTCCGGGTTTCTCATCTCTTGTGGAGTACGGGGACCGGAGCGATCCCCTGCCGGGAAAAGGGGCGCTCTTCTTTGCGGTGAGTGCCCTTGTGTGTGTCATACTCTTTCCCACCCCGGTTGTCATCCCCGCGCTTGTCACCCTTGCGGTACTGGACAGCGTGGCGACCCTGGTGGGCATCCGGTATGGGAGACGACGCATCCGGAATGGCAAATCGTGGGAGGGGACGACTGCTGGAATTCTCGTCACGGTGCTTGTGCTCCTGCCATTTTTGACTCCCCTTGGGGCGATGGTGGTTGCGATTGTCGCCGGGATCATCGAGCTTGTATCCCCGTTGGATGACAATCTCGTCATACCGGTTGGCGTGTGCATCCTTCTCTTTGTGTTCCCGACACTCATCTGACCGTGGGAATGACCGTGAGCGCGTAAGGGACTTCATGAGATCCCGTCTCGCTGCTCTTTGGAGTCATTGTCCCCTGCGGGTTCCGTCCCCCGTTCACGAGGCGCTCCCCATCTCGTTCAGTTTCGCCAGCCGGTTGCAGGCGTCAAGGAGCGTCTCGTCTTTCTTTGAGAAGGTGAACCGGAGCCGGGTCTCTCCGCCGTCATGGTAGAACGAGCTGCCGGGCACCGCTGCTACACCGATCTTCTCCACAAGGAACCGGGCGAATGCCGTATCGCTCATGCCGAAATTGGCGATATCCGTAAAGAGGTAATATGCGCCTTCGGGCAACTGGCATGCAAAGCCCGCACGACGGAGCCCGTTAAACAGGATCTTCCGTTTGCGGTCATAATCAGCCGCAAGATCCCGGTAATAGGTTTCCGGCAGGGCGAGGGCAGCGACGCAGGCACGCTGGAGTGGCGCCGGTGCGCCGACCGTTAAGAAATCATGGATCTTCCGGATACGTGCAGTCAGCTGCTCATCCGCCAGGGCATACCCGACCCGCCATCCGGTGACGCTATAGGTCTTCGAGAAACTCCCGATGGTGATCGTCCGGTCATCCATGCCGTCAAAAGAGCCGATGGAGATGTGCTGCCGTCCATCGTAGAGAATATGTTCATAGATCTCATCTGTGATGGCGACCACGTCATGATCAATGCAGAGGTCTGCGATGAATGCAAGTTCGGCTTTGGAGAAAACTTTGCCCGTTGGGTTGTTGGGCGAGTTCAGGATGATCGCCCGGCTCTTTTTTGTGATCGCCGCTTTCCAGGCTTCCTCATCGATGGCGAGATCATCCCGGATGGGGACATACCGGGGCACCGCGCCGGAGATCTGTGCGTCCGGACCATAGTTCTCGTAGAACGGTTCCGGCACGATCACTTCATCGCCCGGGTGGATGATTGCAAGCATCGATGCCATCATCGCTTCCGTTGAACCGCACGTGACCGTGATCTCCGTCTCAGGGGAAAAGTGCATGCCATTGTAATGCGCTACCCGTGCGGCGATTGCTTCACGGAGATCGGTTGCACCCCAGGTGATCGCGTACTGGTTCAGATCCGCATGCAGAGCGGTGCAGGCAGCGGTTTTAAGTTCGCCCGGACAGGGAAAGTCGGGGAAACCCTGTGCAAGGTTGATCGCGTTATGGGCGATGGCGAGCCGGGTCATCTCGCGGATGACGGACTCCGTGAAATGGTCCGCCCGCGAAGGCTGGGTGGAGAAGAACGATGAACGGGCGGGTGCCGGAGTTTGTGTACTGGCGCCCGGTTGAGTCTGCTTCATAGTGGATCCGGTTGGTGTAAACCAAAATATACTATGCGGAATGGAGGGAATAGGGAGAACTATTGTTTTGAAGTCTGGTTACATCTGCTGAATGTGATCACCCCGGCAGGTATTTATGGTCAATGGGACAGGATCATATACGAGAGATATGCCAATTCCAAAACGATATGAAACGGTCATTCAGACGTTTGCCCGATTGGCACAGGCGCGTTATGCCCGTCATATCGATAAGATCATTCTCTATGGATCTGTTGCACGGGGCGACGCCGGTGCAGATTCGGATATCGATATTCTGGTGCTCTGGAATGGTAATGAAAACGAAGGCTGGCATGCAATGACCGGACTTGCATTTGATGTCATGGTTGAATCGGGTGAATACCTGTCGGTCAAGGTGGTGATTGCGCATACATTCAATCCTGCATCCCCGTTTTTCCGGAATGTTACCCACGAGGGGATCACGATTGCCTAAAACGGATCTCGTTCTTGCAAAAGAAACCCACTCAGATTTGCTGTTTTATTAGCCCCCCAAACTTGAGGTTCTTAAATGTTTATTGACCCTTATCTTTTCGATGTCTATCTCTTTGGAGAGGAGGAATTTTAGAAACGACTTATCTTGAAATCTGCAGGTTTGTGCAATACCAAGGAGCAGTAAATAAGCAGGAACGGTATGCTCGAAGAAATTCGTGGATATCTTCCTTTGTACAGCGAGTTGCCTGAATGCTCTCTCCGCCATATTATTGTTCCACGGAATATTGTCTTGTTCAAGAAATGTGAACAGACTATTCTTATAGCGTTGAAAGCGCTTTTGATATTTTTTTGTAAGTTCAGATTTGTAGTCTTTGTCAACAATATTCTTGTCATAGAATAGTTCTATGGACCTCTTGAATTTGTTCAGATACCTCGTCTTTAACCCATGTTTATCAACTGCCTCAAAGATGGGAACCATCAGGTTCCTCACCTCCAAAACGAATGACTCAAATTCCGCGTTAAAGGGTGCATCCCAGAGATCATCATTGAGATCCCGTATTAGATGGACCCAGCATTTTTGCTGTTTACATGGTACAGAATCGTAGCCGGGATAAAAATCAGATATAAGTACTCCGTTATAGTTTGACAAAAACTCATTTACAAATGTGGCTTCTCGTGTTTCAGTTTTCTTGAGAATCACATGTTTTCCATCGGTAAACACCCATACATAATGATTCGTGCCTCGTATGTTAATTTGGGTTTCGTCAACGTGAATAAAAGGACTTTTGAGAATACGTTGAACATGAATTCGCTCGGTAGGAGAATAGTATTCGGCAAATTGTGTCATGAATCTAGTGATAGTACTATTACATGTTCTCTCACCTACAAATTCCACCATCGCTTGAGTTATTATATGATATGGCAAACGAAGGACTATTCTTTGATAGATTGTCAATGCTTTGAATGCATGCCCAAAGAATTGAGAAGCGAGTTCCTGAATACGGGGTGGATCGTAATACTTACCACACTTTTGACAGTATCCTTTTGGGCCGGTATATGTAAGTACAATTTTTTTATAACCATTCTTAGTAAAATGAAGATCGATTATGGTTTTTTCAGCCATATTCTCTGATCTCTCAAGAGCCATCCCTTTGTGGTTCGGGCATTCTCTTTGCATCGGCACTTGAATGAAGTTCCCCGATTTTTTAGTGGCTTTTCTAGTACACCCTATATGACCTTTAGGAGGTCCAAGTTTCTTCTTTTCTGGAGGTTCATTGCTTTTTTCTGGTCGAATGAGTATTCGTTTCGTTGTAAAATCAGCATGCGCACTGTCGAGAATATGCTCAAGATCCCCATGAATTTCACAACCTATATCTGTTGTGTTCTGTTTGGGTTTATCAGCAAAATCAATATTTATATCAGATTGAGCAGCGTCTTTTATCTTTGAGAGTTGATCAGTCAATAAACGAAGTGCTCGGCAGTCCTCTTCATTGTACTTCATCAACATCTGCTTACAATCATCAATTTGTTTTTCTTCCCAGTTGTATCTCCAGACAAGACTTTGGAGTCCGGATGCATCAGGGGATGTCCAAGATGCACCGACAAATTTCCCCAACTCTTTCAATTTGTTTGACCAAATTGGAAAATACACCCTGCCGTAGATAAACGAACTGATGTTGACCAAACGCTTTTTGACCGACTCAGAAGTTAC
>JAQTSH010000201.1 GCA_028711405.1 Methanoregula sp. | reverse complement strand
TTTTGGAATAGCCTTCTTTTTTTGCAAGGTCATCGAGCCGTCGTATGATATCCGGTATATCTTCATGGGACAACCTCATGACATAGATCCGGTTGTTGAAATGTCCATGCTGGACGACACTATTGCCGATAGTCTGGATTGTATCAGTCAACATTCTCAATCCTCCTTTCAATCCGGTCGGTATTTGCCGGGATGAGGGTTGTCGTATCATCATAATCGGCAAGCAGTTTTGCCACGCCGACAACTTTTGATTCATCAGCCCGGTCGATATTCAGCTGCAGCTTGCACCTGTCACAATCGCCGTTGCAGAAGATGCGGTCATAGTTTGCCGGTTCCTGGTAGGTGCAGATCATCCCTTCGTAATTGCGCAATACAACCTTATGCACTGACCATGTCAGCAGGTAGTTGGGGAATATGGGGATCTTGCCCCCGCCCCCCGGAGCATCGAGCACGTAGCGCGGGACGGCAAACCCGCTGGTATGCCCGACGAGGTTTTCCATAATCTCGATTCCTTTGGAGACCGGCGTACGGAAGTGGCTGATGCCTTCTGACAGGTCGCACTGGTACAGATAATACGGGCGGATACGGTTCTTCACAAGCTGGTGGACGAGCGCTTTCATAATCCGGGGGCAGTCGTTGATCCCGGCAAGGAGAACGGACTGGTTCCCGAGCGGAATGCCGGCATCGGCGAGTTTTGCGACTGCGGTCTGTGCCGATTCGGTCATCTCCTTGGGGTGGTTGAACTGCATGTTCACCCAGAGCGGATGGTGCTTTTTTAAGACGGCAACAAGGTCATCGGTCACCCTGAACGGGAGCGTGACCGGCACCCGCGTCCCGATCCGGATTACTTCAACATGCGGGATAGAACGGAGCTCGGTTAAGATCCAGTCAAGATAATCATCGGCAAGCATGAACGGGTCGCCACCGGAGAGGAGCACGTCCCGGATTTGCGGGGTGTTCCGGATGTATTCGATGCCCGCGAGGATCTCTTCCCTGCCGGGGATTGAATCGATATCCCCGACCTTTCGCTTCCTCGTGCAGTGCCGGCAGTACATCGCACAGGTATTGCTGACAAGGAACAGCACGCGGTCAGGATACCGGTGTGTTATACAGGAACACGGGCTGTCTTTTTCTTCTGCCAGCGGATCGGAGAGCTCGTACTGTTCGACGATCAGCTCTTTGGGTGAGGGGAATGCCTGCCTGAAAATCGGATCGTTCTGGTAATCATTCACATCGATGAGCGAGATGTAGTAGGGGGTGATGTTCAAGGGGAATTTATCGATCGTTTTCTGGAGCTGTTCCCGCTCCTCCCGATTAAAACGGATCCCGATCACCTGTTCGAATGTGGCGATGTCCCGTATCGCATGCCGGAGCTGCCACCGCCAGTCTTTCCAGAACTCGGGAGTCTCGTCGGATTCAAGGGTTTTTCTGATGATTAAAGGACTATCTGGTTTCTCCGCTCCCGCATAATGTCCTTTGAGAACGGAGACGATGTCCTTTACCGTGTTTTTTACCTGTCCTCCGAGGTCCTTCATGGTGTGCAGGGTACCAACAGATCTCTCGCTGTTGTTTGGTTTTTTTGGGATACTGGTTTTGTCGGTCATGATACCCTGCCTTCTCAGAACAACCAGTGCATTTTCGGTTTATTCACGGGCACGAAATCATCCGGATGGATAGCATGGTGCCGGTAATCATCGAACCAGCGTGCCATCGGGTTGCTGCGGAAAACGAGGAACTTTCCGATATCCGCCCTGTCCGATGCCTGGTGGTACCGCATGAAGACATGAGAGGCTGACTTTCCCACAATTTCTATTTTGCCCGTTGCATGTGACATGACGAACCGGGCGCGTTTTGCAAGACCGGAACACGTCTGCCATGCCTGCTGGATGATCTCGTATGACCGTTCGACCGGTGTCTGGAAGAACCGGTTCCCCTGTGACGGGCGACATTGGAAGACATAATACGGGGAGATGCCCGCAAACGAGAGCTTCCGGAAGAGTGCCGTGAAGATGGCTGGATCGCTGTTGACCTCGTTTAAGACCGGCGTCTGGTTGACAACGATAACACCTGCCCGGTGCAGCTGCTCGATTGCCTGCATGGATACATCCGTCATCTCCTTCGGATGGTTGTAATGCGCCATGACATAGATCCGTTTTTCCGGCGTGCTGTACCGGGACAGGACTTCAGTGAGGTGGGGATCATTGATGATCCGGTAGGGATTGTATGCGGGCATCTTGCTGCCGATCCGGATAATGTTGACGTGCTCGATCTCACGCAATTCTTTTAAGATCGCCTCCAGTCGTTGTGTCTTTAGTGTGAGCGGATCGCCGCCGGTTAAGAGGACGTTTGTGATCTCCGGGTGGGAGTGGATATATTCCAGTCCTTCGGATACATCCTTGATCGTCTCGCGCTCGCAACTGATAAAAAGCCGTTTCCGGAAACAGAACCGGCAGATACCGCCGCAGACATCTGATAACAGAAGAAGTCCGGTCTGATCATATTTATGCTGGAGACCTGGAAGTTTTGTATAATTTTTCTCGCAGGAGGGATCCATGCAGCCCCCGCCTTTGAGTTCGCGGATATCGGGGACCACGATCCGGCGGAGCGGGTCACGTCCGTCCTTCCAGTCGATCAGGGACAGGTAGTATTCATTTGCGCGGAACGGAAATGTCTGTGTGACAAACTCCATCTCCTCGCGTTCTTTAGGGATAAGCCCGACAAGGTTGTCAAGCTCGTCAATGGAATGTAGGTACTTCGGGTTCATGTGCGTTCCTCATTTTGGGGTTGTTCTCTGCCCGTAGGTTGGCAGGGGTCGAGCGGTGCTGAAATTTCCGGATTGTTATAACAGAAATTGGTTGTAGTTGAATGCACCACTCAGTAAACTTTAATTTAGGGCTTATATTTTAAACCCTTTGTGTTTATCCGGGTTTGATGTGATTGAATACGGTGGTAATTACCATTCCAGATATCGGGACAGGAGAAGTGATATGGTACGTATCGTTCATGGATTCACCATGTATTCCGATGAGTCAACCTTCTTTTTCTGTATATCATCAAGAGCCCATTTTGCATCTTCACTGCCTGCTCGCTTCATTGCCCCAAGAAATGTTAACGCTTCATGACGAATGACTCCATCCCGTGATGTTATTGCCAGTGAATAGAGTTCATGTACTCGCCGATCTTTCCATTCCCTCACCAGTTCACTCAAGAATATTCACTTCCGATACGAACTCATGATAAGCGTATGGATACCCTTGCAAGAGAGATGCTTTTTCATGAGTGCACGAATAGAGTTAATAACGCGAGTAGCAATAAAGGTTATTACAAAAGATGCTATTGTAGTTTTATCAAATCAATGAATGCAAAAAACGCGATAGAGTACATCGGAGAAATGCACCTATGACATATAAAAGGGAACTAACCACCCCTATCTCAGTTCGTCTCCCACGAGAGACAAAAGCCAAACTGGAACAACTTGCTGAAGAAAAACACATGGAACTCTCACCCTTTATTGTGGCTATTGTTGAGGATTGGCTGAAAATGAGGAAAGAGATTGGAGAGAACGCCATGAACTGGCATACATATATCAATAATTCTGAGTATAAGCAGGCAATGCAGGAGCTTATCAGAGATACATTCCTGGACTCAGTTATCAATACCCCAAATTATCGGGATAATATCAAAGATGTGGTTAAAGGAGTTCTCTCCGAGGTATCAGAGGGACGGGTTTTGTCTCAAACCAGCAAAAAAAAGTAATAATGTTCTTCATCTCATCACGGGATAGGGTAGTATATCTGGAAAACCGGTTCCCGTACTAAGGAGTATCCGATGCCATCTGCTGGATGTAATAACAAATCGCAGGTCAGACAGAAACTCAGATCACTGGCATCGGATCCCTGTATTTTAATTGTAATCGCACTGGTTCTGCTCGCAGTCTTCGCAATCGATGCCATGAGTCCTCTGGGAGAGCCGGTCCGGCTTCTGTATTTTATTCCCCTTACCTTGTCCTACTGGTCAAGCAGGCGTAATTTGAACCTCCCACGACTAAAGTCGTGGGATTCCTGATTCATACCCCGGTATGCGTACCGCAAGTCCACAGGCTCACCGGGTAGTTCCTACCCTGAATTTATGAAATTTGGTAACAGATTTTGTG
>JAQTSH010000200.1 GCA_028711405.1 Methanoregula sp. | reverse complement strand
CGTCCCCGGTCGATTTTGGCACGCTCTTCTTTACCGAGGCAGAAACAATATGGCGGTGGACACTCGTGCTTGTCTGGGCAAGCGCCGCCCAGGCGTCAGAGGAACGACACGTGTTCAGGAGTTGTTTCCAGCGCGGGTCCTGGATCTTTGCAATCGAGACAAGGCGGAAGTTTTCCCGTTCGGGAGTAAATTTTGCACCGCAATGCGTGCAATCAATATAAAAATCCGTAGCCCGTATCCCGAACAACTGTTTACCGGTCACTTTCTGGAGGATCCCAAGCTTGCAAATGGGACACTTTGCCATCCATGCCGCCGGGAGTTCGGGTTCCTGCCTTGGATCGGACGGATGATATTCCGGCACTGTACCGGAGGCGATATGCCACGACCATGCCGAAATGAGCCTGAGCCCGTTTGTCCGGGTGTGCGTGCACCGGTCCTGGACATCAACTACCTCAGTGATCCCGGATTGCACGAGCACGTCCGCGATCGTTGCGGCTTCGGATTTTTTGTTCGCGCCCATTCGAATCTCGAATGCGCGATCAAATCCATCGATCATATTTTTCGTCATTGCCGGGGACGTCCGCAGCGGGAGCGTACGGGTCACCTCTGCATTCAGGCATTCCATAGCGACTCCTATCTTTTCACGGGTGATCTCAACACCTTTGTGCAGAAACGGAATCTGACCAACACGACGGTTCACCGTCTCGCATGCCAGTGTCAGGAATTCTGGCGTTATGGGGAAAAACTGGGGAGCAACCATCACATACCACGTTCGTCGTATCAATTGTGAGGCAGGAGAGATAAACGATTGCACAGCCCTTGATACAGCCCGGTTTCATGACAAGAGAACACTCAGTTTGACGTTCTTTGGGGGCGGCGTGTCATGGAGAATACCAGCTACCGGTTTGGCAGATACGTGTGTCAAATGCATCACTCCTGCATCAACCGGGTTGAAAGGTGCCATCACGTTTTTAGTTCCGGAATCAAGAACAGATCATGGATGGGAGCCGGTGGGATGCTGCTTTCCAGCACGTCCTTGATACCTTGTCGGACGAGACGTATTCGATTGATCCGGCGAACCGGATTCCGGGTGTGACGGCATACTGTGTCCGCACGTTCGATCACGATGCGCTCCTGTTTTGTATCCCGCTTCTTGTCCGGCGCCCGCTTGCCGATGAACTTCACCTCCCACTCGGGGGTTCTGATGGTGCGACGAGCTGCATCATTGAGCAGTGTAAGAGCCGGGCAGATAGGGAACCGGCGCTGGGTCCGCTCCTGGGGCGCGGCACCGGGTTCCCGTGCCACTACGATGCGATCACTGAACCCTATACGCTCGTCCATTCCCCGGACGCGATTGCGGCGCATCTCTGGCATGCGGATGAGCGGAATTATTACGATGACACCGGGTGTCACTTCCTCATCCGGGGTGCGCTTCCCCTGCCGGCATCATTTTCAGATAACGAGACCACCCGGATGGGCGAGACCCTGACCCGGCTCTGTGAAGCCATAAGCACGTGCGTCTTTTCGATGCCGGGTTCAGTACTCGCCCGCGCATGGGAAAATTCGCTCGACCAGAAACTGCTGCGCGATATGCTGCCCTCGCTTGGGCTTGTCGCGTTTATCGGAGATGGCGCAAGACTGGCACGGCACCAGACCCGGCACCGGGGGTATTACCGCACAGCAGGACCGAAACCGGGGGTGAATGTGCCGTTTACCTGCCCGGTCGAACTTGAACCCGTGGAACTGGATTTACCGGTAAGCAACCGGCGGATTTCCGGGCTGGGAATCCGGGTACGGGAAGTGTTCGCGGTTGCAGGTTCCAATGCCCAGGGCAAGACCACGTTTCTTGAGGGAGTACATGCCGGTATTGACGATCATGCCTCAGGCGACGGAAGGGAACTCGTGGTAACGGTGCGGGGCATTCGCCATGCTGAGGCGAGGAACTGCGGGCTTGCGGGCGCGGATGTGAGCATGTTCTTTTCCGCACTGCCTCCAGGTGTTGACGGACAGGTTACGGCGGCGCACGGGCGTTTGAGCGGGTCGATGACAATGGCACACCAGGTTGGGGATGCAATCCGGGTCCGGGCACCTCTTTTGATCATCGATGAGGACCGGGCTGCCCCGAACCTGCTCGTCCGGAGTTGTCTCCAGACAGAAGAGATCACACCGCTCGCGGAGATCCTTGCCCACGATCGTGGCAGGATGGGAGATACGTCGCTCCTTGTTGCCGCATGCGCGATGGATACCCTGATCGCTGAAGCAGACCGGATCATGCTTCTTCGTCGCCACCGGGCTTCCGGGATCGACCGTACCGCGTTCCGTCGCCGGCTTGCCGGTTCTCTCCGGGTGACTGCGGAGGAACTGAGCCGTGAGTGAGGGGGATTGGAAACAAGCGCTCACGAAAAGGGTAATCGGTTAATCGTGTACGATCTTTGGCTGGAATTTCCTGCCAATATATTTATTTACATGTCATTATTTGAATTCTGTCAATTTTAAAATACCAAACTTAAGAGCAGGAACGTAGGTAATTCTATTGCACACGCACATTACAGACAGAACATTCAGGTTCAAATTTTAAGAAAATGATGGTGCCGCCCCCTTAAGGGACGCCCCGGAGGCAGCTCAATGACTATTTTTTAGACCTGCATCGAAGTCTGCACGGTTTCCTCGCCGGATTCTTCCTCAAGGACATGCACGACAGTCTCTCTTCGGTATGCTGAAGTGCAGGATACAATTTCAACCGGATGGATATCCCTCGCGTTACATGGGAATCCAGACGTCACAATCAACAGATGTGAATCCCGATTGGATGATAAGATGATAGGCAGGCGGTTATATCCGGAGTGCTAAAGATTCTCCCCAGCCCGGTTACCCATTTTTAAATAGTATCCCCTACAACTCCCCTTCATCGGGATGTGGTTCAACGATGATCGTCGAACATGTGAACGGGAAGGACAAGGGTAACGTCATGCTGTACGCGCTCTCCACCTGCCAGTGGTGTGCGAAGACAAAGGTGCTCCTTGGTGAACTGGGGGTCAGTTTTGATTATGTCTTTGTCGATCTGCTGGAGAGCCAAGAACAGGATGAGACGATGGACGCGATTGAGCGCGTGAACCCGAAGGGATCGTTCCCGACTCTCGTCATCAACGGCACGCGCTGCATCGTCGGGTTCCGCGAGCAGGAGATCCGGGAGGCGTTTGGAGGATGACAACCCTGGACGTGAGTGAAACAGAGATCAACGAGGCGTGTGCGAAACTAAAACGGGATGCAGTCGCCGGGGGATATGTCCTGAATTCGGATACCGGATTTGTCGAGCGTCTCGTTTCGGGCATCCTCACCAACGAGCGCAGGTACGGGTATCCCGCCTGCCCGTGCCGGCTCGCATCCGGAAAAAAGGAGGATGACCTGGACATCTGTTGCCCCTGCGACTACCGGGATCCCGATCTCGATGAGTATGGTGCCTGTTATTGCGCCCTGTATGTGACACGCGCCGTCCACGAAGGACAACAGGCACTCACCTCCATCCCGGAACGTCGACCGGGTCGGGCTCTGCGGCGCGCCAAACTCCAGACCCAGCCGACGGCAACACATCCCCTTGCCCCGTTACCCTACCCGGTCTGGCGGTGCAAGGTCTGCGGGTACCTGTGCGCACGGGACCAACCCCCCGGGATCTGCCCGGTCTGCAAGGCAACAAAGGAACGGTTCGAACGGTTCATGTAACACGGCATCCATTCCAAGGGTAGACATGCCACGAAAAATTCTGCGTGTCGGTTCTTATCTGAACCCACTTTCCTAATCCTGATATAATCGCCGCGCCAAATATACCCGGCATGTCAGGCAGGATCCTTATCGAGATTGTCGGTCTGAAAACCTCTGAATGTTCCCCGTTTCCCTGCGATGCAAAACGCACCTGTGGGCTCTCGGGATGCTACCCGAAAGGTACCCTTGCGGCATCCTTTGAAGAACTGAAACGGGTTTTATGTGAGTTGTATGGCGAACGGGTAGACTGCCAGTTGATCCTGATCGATGATCACGTCCCAGCGCATATCAGAACGATCCTCGAAACTGAGTACCCGCCGATCCCGATGGTACTGGTCAACGGGCGACTCACCCGGATCGGACGGGTAGTGCTCGACCGGATAAAAAATGAGATTGA
>JAQTSH010000199.1 GCA_028711405.1 Methanoregula sp. | reverse complement strand
TGTCGCCGGACGGATCACGGGCACCAGGCACCGTAAGGTGGCAATCCCGGAGAAATCCGCTGCGAAACCTGTAAAGACTCCGGTAAAGGAATCCCTGAAGAAACCCGTGAAGAAACCGGCGAAAAAACCCGCAAAGACGCCCACAAAAACGCCGGTACGGAAATAACGGTGTGGATGGGACACGGCGGGTCACCCCGGATGCCTGCCCCGCTGCACACGAACTGCCCCGGTGTCCAATCAGGGCAGGGCAACTCCAGTGCACTGGTTCCCAAATCAGTTGAAGGGACACATCCCATCGCCCGGATGAAATGATACAGAATGAAAAAGCATAACGTGTCCGGATGGATACTATCATAAACCGGTTAAGAACAAACGGCTGGAAGACTATGTCTGAACAGAATGCTGCTGAAGCGGATATGCTGAAATGGGCAAAAGGGCTTGCACACAAGCATGGCTGGATGCTCAACCCTGATGAGAAACAGTTGCATACGGTCATCCGGGGGCTCGTCCGGAACAAGGAGAAGTTCGGGAGACCCTACTGTCCCTGCCGTCTCCGGAGTGGTGATGAGGAGAAGGACCGGTCGATCGAGTGCCCGTGCATCTACCACCGTGACGAAATCGAGCATGACGGTCAGTGCCACTGCCATCTCTATTTCAAAAAAGCCTGACCAGAACCCCGGTTCCTTTTTCACCACCCGGCAATGAAACCCATTCGTGTATCCACGGAGCTGGAACCGGAGCGCTGTGCCGGTCTTGACCCGGTCAACGGGGAAGCCCCCGAAGTCCTCATTCTCGGCAGTTTTCCCAGCCGTCAGTCGCTTGCGCGATCTGAATACTACGGAAATCCCCGGAACCATTTCTGGCAGATCATCGAGGCGGTCTATGGCATCGATCGGCACCTCCTATACGCGGACAGGGTACGGGAACTCGTGCTGCACCGGGTCGCGCTCTGGGATGTGATCCGCTCCTGTCACCGTGAAGGGAGCGCTGACGACCGCATACGGGCACCAGTCCTGAATGATATCCACGGATTTCTCGCACGGCACCCGACCGTGCGGCTGATCGCGTTCAACGGGACTGCCTCGGAACGGTGCTATACCCACTACTGTTCCGGAAATCCTTCATCCCCGATACCCCTTACGGTGCCGACCCGGCTGCTGCCGTCAACGAGCCCGGCGAACACGCGGTACTCTTTTGCCGGAAAGTGCCGCAGCTGGGCAGCGGTCCTGCCCTTTGGGGAACACGGAAATACGGGCGACCCCTGCCCTCACCCTGAACCGGGCGTGAACGTGCCCGCGTGCCAAAGGTCGCGGGACGTGGATGCACAACGGTAAATGGGTACGCCGTTTTGGACATCTGCGATATCGCATCCGGTCTCCGGGCAGAGCCTGGTACCTGGCAATTCCGTAAAAAAGAGAGATTTGGGTTTAGCGCTCCAGCCGGAACTTGAGGAAGATGACGTGGTAGATCGCATAGAACCCGCAGAGCAGGGCGGCAGTGTACCCGAGCACCGCCACCCACATGATCTGGGGCGGCAGGTTTAAGGGCGACGAGAGGAGGACGAGCGATGACCCGACGACAAGCGCTGCCACCACAAGCCCGATCATGATCTTGTCGCTCGCCCGGTCGAGCGCCATCTGGAGTTTCTGGAGATCGGTATCGACCACTTCGAGCCGGATCGTCCCCGTGGAGAGGCGCTTTAACATCAGGTTGAAGTTCCTCGGGAGATCGAACAGAGCGTCAACTGCCTCCATCATGGAGTTGGATGCCCGCTTGACATACGCGGCGGAGAGGGTGTTCGTGTCCGCAAGCTTCCGGAGGTAGGGGGTGATCTCTTCACCGAAGTTGAACTTCGGATCGAGCCGGACACCGATGTCGAGCACCATCATGAAGACTTTTAAGAGGAGCATCAGGTTCATCGGCACTTTGAGGTTGTAGCGCCGCATCGATTCCGTCAGTTCGGTCACGACGAGATGGAAGCTGAACTGCGAGACACTGTCCCCGCCGCCGAAATCGTGCATCATGATATAGAGGTCGTCACGGAGGGCTTCCCGTTTCGTTTCGTCAATGACGATGCCGAACCCTTCGAGGGATCTCAACATCATCTCGATATCGTCGGTTGTCAGGGCAAAGAGCAGGTTGATGAAGAGCTGTCGTTTTTCCGGGCGCAATATCCCGACAATCCCGAAGTCCAGGAAGACGACCTTTCCTTCCTTTGTGACGAACAGGTTGCCCGGGTGCGGATCCCCGTGGAAGAAACCATCCTCGAAGATCATCTTCAGGTACGCGTTAAAACCACAGACGCCGATCCCATGCGGGTCAACCCCCATCGCGGTGATCGACTCGACATCGTCAATGCGGACACCATTGATAAATTCCATGACGAGGACGTGTTGGGAAGTGAAGTCCCAGTAGATCTTCGGGAAATGGATATTTGGCTCATCGCGGAAGTTGCGTGCCATCCGGTCGGCGTTCCGACCGTCGCGGGTGAAATCGAGTTCCTTACGGATCTGGTGGGCAAAGTCGTCCACCATGCCGGTCGGGTTGTAGATGCGGGTCTCGGGGAAGACCGCTTCGATCCGTTCCGCCATGGACTTTAAGATGCCGAGATCGTTCTCGATGATATCCGCGATGCCCGGGCGTTGTACCTTCACGGCAACGTGGGTGCCGTCCTTTAAGACTGCGCGGTGGACCTGCCCGATGGAAGCAGACGCGACGGGTGTCTCTTCAATCTCTAAAAACCAGTCCTCGATAGTGGGGCAGGTCTCGTGGATCACCGAGAGCACTTCAGAGAACGGCAGGGGTTTGGCATGATCCTGCAGTTTCTTTAACTCCTCGATCATCTGGGGGGGTAAGAGTTCGGTCCTCGTGCTCATGATCTGACCGAATTTGACGAACGTCGGACCGAGTTCCTCCAGCACCAGACGTATCCGCTCATACGTGGTGGAGGTCTCCGCTGCGGCACCCGATGCGGTTGGCAGGCGGAACCGTGTCCTGCTGGGGAATATCTTCTCAAGAGCGATGCCAAACCCGTACTTTCCGAGGATATCAATTATCTGCGCATACCGCCTTATACGCGTGACCATGGATACAGATTGGATCGCGTGATACTTAACTCTGGCTTATTAATGAAACGGGTGAGCCGGTATTTTTACCTGAACCCGTAAGGCTGAACTGTTGAAATGCGGTTTATGCAGATTCCGTGGTGAAGAGATTATGACTGATTGGGTGGTGGACGGCTACTGGCACGGCGTCCCGCCATCTTTCGAGAATACGACGATACGGTTCGTGTTCGTTCCCGCTTTCATATTGTCCACACCCCAGATGTTTGAAGTCTTGGTGAACTTCTGCCGGTTGATGAGGATCCCGTCGCAGGAGAACCCGGCGGCACACCCGAGCGGGACGACATGCTCTTCCAGCCGGATGGTCCGGTTGCGGACTTCCCCGACTTCGAATGCGACCGATCCCCCCGGTGCCGTGATCCGGTAGAGCTCAGCGAAGACCGCACCCATGACCGACTCCCATTCCCGGAGCCCGTGCGCCACCGTGATCTGCCGGCTGATCGCCTCCCCGTCCAGACCGTTGAACCAGCACCGGAGCCAGTTGTCCTGACGGTACTGGACGATATCTAAAAACGGGGGTGAGGTAACGGTGAGTTGTACCGTCTCATCCGGGATCCGGGGGGTTGCCCGTGCGTCGCCGGTGAAAAACCGTGCGGTCTGTCCTGCCTGGTTCAGGTGTGCCCGCTCCTGCGGAGTGAGGGTGGAGAGGAGGGCTTTGGTCTTTTTTATGATGATACGGCGGGTGTCCCGGTATGCCGGGACCTGGTTGCGTTTTGTGTTGATCCGCCGCTGGCTCTCCTGCGAGACCGCCTGGTTCGGGGGGAGGGTGTAGACCGAGAAGAACCCGGGGGAGTGCCCGGTGAGCCGGTTGGTTGCCACCATTGCGATCCAGCGGTCGATTGAATCGTCCCTGCCGGTCGCTTTTCGTTCGATGAGGTAATCCCGCAGTGCGACGATCTCCTGTTCGGTTTTAAGGGCATAGAACATCGAGAGATCGATCTCCGCGCGCGCCCCTCCCGACGGGATGGTCTCTAATCGTTCTGCAACCTCTTCCACAGATGGGGGAAAGAACCGGGGGCAGGTCAGGATCTTTGAGAGGGGGTTTGC
>JAQTSH010000198.1 GCA_028711405.1 Methanoregula sp. | reverse complement strand
AAAAATATAGATTATGAATTGGGGTTCAGATTTACCTATTTTTGAAGATTTCTATGGTAGTTTTACAAATAGTCGCCCAGTTGACTACCGCCCATTTAAAATGAATGAAAGGTGCTTTGTAAGGCCCGATCATGAATGCGGAAAAGTATTTGGGGCGTCAAAATCTTGTTTTATCGCATGTCCATCTGATGATTCACTCGAACCTATGTTAGCATTAATTTCAGAAAAGTTACAAAAATCTCATATTGAGCCCATTATTGCAGTTAAAGAACGAGCTTATGGTAAAGATACTTTTTGTACGAAAATTTGCGGAAAAATTATTGAATCAAAATTTTGTTTGGCAATACTAGATGATGCAATTAAAGATAATGTGAATGTTCCAAATCCAAATGTGTATTATGAGTATGGAATGATGACTGCATTAAAAAAATATATTATCCCATTACAAAAAGAAGAGTTAACATTAGCTTTCAATATCAGAAGTCACGACACAATCAAATATACTCCAAAAAATCTAGCAATAGAATTAGATCGTGCAATCAGGGATGCAATATTTTTCACCGAAAAAGACGAGAAAAAAGAGGTAAATACTTCAACAAGTGTCATATCAAAGAAAGGAATACTTCGAGATTTAGAAATTGCTGGATTTAAGTCAAAGGACAAGGATTGGTTCCTTAATTATGCAATTAGTGATACAAATTTTCGAGGATTCGGACATGATGAAAAAGAATTTTACATATATCTAGGAATCATTGATACATCTAAAGATTGTGAAATTTATCTTGATGATATAAATATAATATTGTATCGAACTGAAAAAATTTACAATCAATTATTGGAATCTGAACACGAAATAAAAGAAAATATTGTAAAAATTGATAAAATAATTAGTACAGTTGAAAACCCTCGAAGACCAACTTCATCTTTTCAAATAATGAACACACATGACGATCTTCGTCGTTACGAAACAAAATTACAAGATAATCTTTCAAAACGAAATAATTTAAAAATATTGTATATCGGTTTTATCAATCGAAATAATATAGATCTAAACGAGTTTGAAAAAAATTGTTTTGAAATAATTACTAAATTTCCAAGGGTAAAATTAGTGATTTCAAAAGATGATAAAATCCAATTTGGCGATGTCGTAGTAAATTTAAAAGCATTTAAATCTTCAACTTAATAATTTCAAAAAATATTCGATTATTCCGGATGCCTAATTTTTTAATGTCTGATTTTTCCGAATGATTATATCTTCTTCATATCCCCGATTCGGTTGGTGCATGAATGTACAGAGCCAAGTATAAGCGCGATTATCCTTTCTCCGTTTTCTCATGGCAGTTGAGAGATCCCGGGAACAGACGAAAAATCAATATCTTTCTTTCCATGCAATTGCGTTAAAGACCAGTTCTTCTGGCGACCAATCCGTAATTGTTTCGATAAAGGTTTTTTACCAGGTATTTCATCAGGTTGTTCATTGGAAGAGAACTGAAACCGTTTTCATCTCACACCAGCCTCCTCAACAGAAGTATCAATTAGTCTTTATGAGCGAAAGTTTAATGATCGTTAATCCTAATTGTGGTTGCGTTACCGATGGAACTGGTGCTTGCGATGGATGTGCGGCGCGATACAGTCGTACACGGAAAATCCGGCTTACGTGCGACGTACAGACCGCTGGACTGGGGATTGTCACCGACAGCGGAACCGGTGGGCTATGTGAAGGCGGTCGCGCCGGCATTTCTCTACATCGCGGATCTCGACCGGATCGAAGGCACCGGTTCACATGATGAAACGATCCGGGCGTGTGCCGATCAGGTGCAGTGCTGTTATGTGGACCGGGGGTGTCGCTCCCCCACCGATATGCTCGCTTGTGATCGTATCGTCAACATTGTCGGCACGGAAACCGGGGGCAGCGATCTCTCGCAGTATCGCGGCGGATTTTTGAGCATCGATGTGAAAGCCGGTACCGTGATCCCTTCCGGCGCTGATCCGGTCACGGTCCTTTCTTTGGCGCAGGAGTGGGCATTCGAAGGGGTCATCATCCTCAACATCGGCGCGGTCGGAACCGAAAACGGCATCGCACAAGAACAGCTCACCCGGTGGCGGACCGCATATGACAACCGGTTGTTCTACGGAGGTGGTGTCGCGAGCGTCCAGGATCTTGAGATGCTCAGCCACGCCGGGTTTGACGGCGCCATCATCTCCACCGCGCTGCACCGGGGTGCTATCCCGCTGGAGTGGATCCGGAGGGGACACTGTTGCTGATCACGATAGAAGGGATTGACGGGACCGGTAAGAGCACGCTCATCGAATCTCTCAAAGGTGAACTCGCGGATCTCTCCCCGGTCTTCACCCGTGAACCCGGCGCGACGTGGGTCGGGGAATCGGTGCGCCGGGCGATTGCCGAACAGATCGATCCAGTCACAGAAGCGACTCTCTTTGTCGCTGATCATGCGGCGCACCTTGCAACGGTGATCCGCCCGGCGCTTGCAGAGCGCCGACTTGTTATTTCCGATCGTTACACGGACAGCCGGTTCGCTTACCAGGCAGTCACCCTGGACGGGATCGTCCCGCAACCGGAGGAATGGTTACGGGCGATGCACAACTCCTGGTCGATTGTACCGGATAAAACCTTTTTACTCGTCATCGCTGTCGATGCCGCACTCGCACGACTCGCCGAAAAGAGCGGAAGAGAGCATTTCGAACGGCGGGACGTCCTCGAAAAAGTGCAGGGCAATTATCTCCGCTTCGCACAGGAAGAACCCACCCGGTTCGTCTGCGTGGACGCACAAAAAGAGAGAAAAGAGATTACCCGATTTGTCGCCGACGCGATCCGGTTCACTGTGCAATCGTCACGATCACGTCACCGACCGTGAGCACATCCACCTGTGCGCCTTCTTCCATGTAGGAATATTTCGGGGCAAAGGCATTTTCGGGTATCGCGGTCTCAACCCCATCGAGCGTGATCGTCTTTGGCGGGTTCGCAAGTTCCCCGGGGGAGAGCGCTTTTATCGCGGTCATGAACGCTGACGCCTGCTTCCGGAACGTGGGTCCGACAACCGCACGGTTGAACGCGATATCAGTGACGACCCGGTCGAGTTTTGCCGTATCCGTCCGCCAGTGGACTGATGCATTGATTGTCCGCCCGGTATCCCCTTCATCATTCACCGTGTGCGGCGCGTAGACCGTGACCTTTCCCAGCGGTGCGTTCAGGGCAAGACCCTTATCATGTTTGTATTTCCGGACTTCAGCGACCACTTTGACCAGCAGGTCACCCTCGCGCTGTGCGGCATCATCCGCATAGGTGAACGTGACCCACGGTTGTTTGTGGACGCTCCCGCAGAGAAGGTACGAGTAAAATTCCTCGGCAAAGTACGGGACAAAGGGCGCGAGCATGCGGCAGAGCGCGTCATATGCCGTATGGAGGACGAGGCATGCGCTCTTTCTCGACGCGTCATGCGTGTAGAGCCTGCCCTTCACGAGTTCGATGTAGTTGTCGGCGAGGACTTCCCAGGCAAACTCCCGGATCGCTTTAAGTGCGGTATCGAACTGGTAGTGTTCCATCGCATCATGGACCGTGCGGATAGTGGCAGAGAGCCGGACAAGAAGCCAGCGGTCGGCAAGCGCCGTGACATGCGCATCCTTGTCATAGCCTTCCTTCTCGAGTTGGATCAGGACGAACTTCGCGATGTTCCACATCTTTGTCTGGAACCGGGCTGCCGAGACGACATCGTTCCAGTTGAACATGATATCGGAACCGGTCGCCGCACCCATCGCGCCCCACTGACGGAGCGCATCAGCGCCATACTTCCCGAGGATCTCTTCTGGCACGATGATGTTGCCCCGGCTCTTGCTCATTTTAAAGCCGTCTTCTCCGAGCACCATACCATTGACGAGGATCTCGTCCCAGGGTCTCTGCCCGGTCAGCGCGACTGCCCGGAGGATCGTGTAGAACGCCCAGGTACGGATGATGTCATGACCCTGCGGGCGGATCTGCGCCGGGAAGATCTTCGGTGTCCCGCTGCCGTCCCAACCAGTCACGTTCAGGACCGAGATGGATGAGTCCATCCAGGTATCGAGCACATCTTCTTCCGCAGAAAATTCATTGCCACCGCATTTCGGGCACGGGTGTTTTGGTTTTACGAGTGTGGGATCGACCGGTAAATCCTTCTCATCCG
>JAQTSH010000197.1 GCA_028711405.1 Methanoregula sp. | reverse complement strand
TATCTGGGAGAAAAGTAGCAGAGAAACAGATGCATGCCCTCATGCAATTACAGGAGAGCATTATTGACAATGCAAGTGTCTGGCTGATGGTGCTGGACCCAACCGGAACGATCCTTGTCTGGAACAAAGCAGCTGAAGAGATCAGCGGGTTTTCCTCTGCGGACGTGATCGGGACAAAAAAGATATGGCGATGGATGTATCCCGACAAATCGTACAGACGGGAGATCACACAGAAACTGGTCCACATCATCCAGACAAACAATTTCTTTGAGAATCTGGTGACGACTATTCACTGCAAGGACGGGAAGGATACGATCATCTCCTGGAACACACGGGGTCTTACCGATCATTCTGGAGTGACCACACGATATGTTGCCATCGGTCAGGACATCACCCGGATCACTGAAGCAACCGCTGCCTTAAAAAAGAACGAGGAGAAGTACCGCATCGTCGCCAACAATACCTATGACTGGGAGTTCTGGCTCGCACCAGACGGGACGTTTTTATACTCGTCTCCCTCCTGCGCACGAATTACGGGGCACTCCTATGATGAATTTCTTGCCGATCCCCATCTTCTCAATACGATCATTCATCCGGAGGATACCTGCCGTTTTGAGGAGCATCGCAGGATTGTCGAACATTCGAAAAGATCCGAAGCGGTTGAGTTTCGGATCTGCCGACCGGATGGTTCCATCTGCTGGATCGGACATGTCTGCCAGCCGGTCTTTGATGCAGAGGGTACGTACCTCGGGGCACGGGGAAACAACCGGGACATCTCCGGTTTGAAAGAAGCCGAAGCGTTGTTACGCCAGAGCGAGGCAACGTATCGCAATTTCTTCTCGACCTCCCATGACTGCGTCTTTATCACAACGCTGGACGGTACCTGGGTCGATCTCAATCATTCCGCAGTGAAGATTTTTGGTTATGACAGTCGCGAAGACCTGATGAAGGTACGGATCACCGAACTCTATGCACATCCCGAGGACCGGGGATTGTATATCGAGCAAATTCTGAATGCCGGATATTCAAAGGAGTTTCCGCTGGATCTGAAAAAGAAAGACGGTACGGTCATTCACACGCTAATCAGTTCTGTCGCGAGGCGGGACCAGAAGGGAACGGTGATCGGATTCCAGGGGACTATCCGGGATATCACGGAACTTACCCAGGCACAGATGGAACTGGAGGAACTGGCATCGGTCGTCCGGTACTCCGGGGAACTGGTCGGGCTTGCCACGCTGGACGGGAAGATCACGTTTTTGAATGACGCGGGAGCCCGGATCTGCGGGGTGTCCCCCACGGACGCGATGGGAAAACAGATTTTTGATTTTCTACCGGATTCCATGAAAGAAAAAGCCCGTACTGAAATCCTGCCAACATTGACAAACGACGGTATCTGGGGCGGAGACCTCCAGTATCACAACCAGCAGACCGGCACCCTTGTTGACGTGCACGCGATGATATTTTTGATTACCGATCCGACAACCGGGAAACCCTCCCACATGGCAAATGTTTCCCTGGATATCACCGAGCGCAAACGTGCCGAAGAGGCGCTTGTCCTTGCCGGAAAAAAACTCAATCTCCTGAATAGTATCACACGGCATGACATCAACAACCAGCTCTCGGCGATGTTCGTCTACCTGGAACTCGCCCAGCAGATGTCCGGGGATCCAACAATCCAGGAATTTCTCCAGAAACTGTTGAAAGTTGCTGACACGATCAACAGCCAGATCCAGTTCACGAAAGAGTACCAGGACATCGGGGTCATCTCACCGCAGTGGCAGAACGTGTATGCACAGGTCACATGTGCAGCACAGGCACTCAATCTCGGCACCGTGAAGGTGGAGTTCGACCGGCAGGATCTGGAGATCTTTGCCGATCCACTCCTGCAAAAAGTATTTTACAACCTGATCGACAATGCACTCCGGTACGGTGAGACACTAACGACGATCACGGTCTTCTCACGGGTATCGGGTGACGGATTAATCCTGACCGTGAAGGATGACGGAGTCGGGATCTCCACTGAGAATAAGATCCGTCTGTTTACCCGGGGTTTTGGGAAGCATACCGGTTTTGGACTCTTTTTATCCCGTGAGATCCTGGCGATCACCGGACTTTTGATCACCGAGAACGGTATACCGGGGAAAGGTGCACAGTTCGAAATTTTTGTGCCGAAAAATATGTTCCGGTTCAGCAGCAGCCGTTGATGCGGGACGTGATGGCGTTGGCACGCGCCGGAAAGGGTTCACAGGACATTGCAAAGATTTTAGCGATGTGAGTCGTTTCACGGAATTCGGATACCCGGATCGTATGGTTACATTCTCCGACCCTGCCCGGCAGGATACTATTGGGGGGTGTCGCTTCACATGATACTGCACCGGTACGGTAACGGGTAGGCAGATGGACACCCCCCACCCCCGGGGGGGTGGGATAAGTGGTAGAGGATAGGGGGTCACCCATGTTGACTTCATCCCCATCCGACCCCCCACATCATATTTTTTTGAAAATAAAAATATTGACGACGTAAAAAAGGCACTTTTTTACCACTTTTTCCGGGGGGTATGTGGGGGGTCGGATGGGGTAGTGGGGTTTTGCCCGCAGCGCAGTGTCCGGAAAAGCCTGAATTTTCCGGTGGGGGGATACCGTTCCAGGCGACCTTTCCGGGAGTGACAGGTACCAATCCGACTCTATACCGACATCGACACCACGATTGCCTGCCGGGGCGATCCTTTCCTGGAGCGGCAGGTTCCAATCCGACCCCTAACACACGACGGGAATTGCGAAGACCGTGAATGGCGCAGGAAGGTTGATCAAACTCAACTGGATACGACCAACTCTCAAAGCCACATGACCCCCGGATACCAGGGGCATGGTACGAAGTGTGATTGCCGGACAATGTGCACACAGCTCTTTTTTTCGCACGTGAACGGTAATCTGGCGTTCCGAGCCGGAACTTTTGCCATACATCCCGAACCGAAACGAACCGCCCACATACGACCGGTCAGATCCCGTTCACTGTTCAATTATAAAAACGTTAAAAAAGCCGGGAGAGGAATTCCCCTGAACCGAAGCAGGAGCCCTGGAAGAATCCTAAAAAAATCCGCGATCCTATGAGATACCCGTCTTCGGATCCCCAAAAAGCGCATCCTGTTCATCGAAGTAAGTATCAAGATAGACAAGCGTCTCCAGATCCACGTCGGCATAGGAATGTGTACCACATTCAAACGGGTTGTCCATATCCCGGATGAGGAGCAAAAGACCGATGAGCAGACTACAGATGACGGCAAAGATGATCGTTCCTTCAATAAACTGATCCATCCTGAGGAACAGCATGAGAAAGATCACGCACGCGGTCGCAGCCTCAGCAAGGGCATAGGCTGCCGGGATGAAATCCGTCCGGATGATCACCTCAATCCGGTTCGTCATCTTGTCGATCACACCGATCTCGTTTCTCAGTTTCGCGATCAGCGGAGGAGCAACGTTCGCATACGCGAGAGTCCGGATATCTTTATTGATCAGATCCATCTCATGGTTGATGTCCGGCAGACTGAACGAATTTTCGGTGAGCCCTCTCGTCATCGCCCGGTGCAGAGACCGCACATGCGCCCGGAGTGCCCGGACCGGTCCATCATCAGTCACCGGAAGCACCCGACTGTCATTATACAATGCCTTGAGTGCCGCTGCCAGATCCCCCCCGACCTTCTCGCTCTCTTTAAAATCGGTAAATGTGCCGGTAAAAATGATGGCAATCGTAAAGATAGCACCGCTGATGAACGCTCCAACCACCGTATTGATGGACACGACATCCAGGTTATAATAATCAATCACCGTCCGTGGCACAAGCAGGATAAGCATGATGAGCACGGCTTTTGCCATCATCCCCACTTTTTTTTAAAAGCCAAATCCATACCACATCATGGGAGTTCATGCCTTTTAGGCAGTTGGATCAGGACAAAACGTGTGCAACCAGCGGTTGCCATGAGACGATCACTTATAATTCCCGACATCCCCAAACTATACCACAACTGCGATTTTTGATCATTACAGGATTCGGAAATTATGCTGACTTTTGAAGAACTCCGCGAGTTTGTCGGACAGAACGGACTACAGACATCCCGTGTGGATGAACTCCGGAAGAAATTTGGCGCCAATACGATGACCCCCCCGGTACGGGAACCGCTCTGGAAACAGTACCTCCA
>JAQTSH010000196.1 GCA_028711405.1 Methanoregula sp. | reverse complement strand
GCGACGCGCAGCGGGGTGCCGGGTATTTTGCAAAAACGATGAAGGGCTACGAGATCGCGAAGGCGCATGGTGTGTCCGTCCGGTTCATCTGCACGTTCACCTCCCGTTCGGTCAAGGCGAAAGAGGAAATCTTCGGATTTTTCTTGAAAAACCGGTTTACGCTCAAACTCCACCCGGCACTGCCGTCCCTGCGGAACAACAATCCGGACCAGTGGGCGCTTTCCCCGCCGGAATACGGGGAACTGCTTGTGTACCTGCTCGACCAGGCGCTGGAACATGCTGCCGAGATCGATATCATGAACATCAACGATCTCGTACGGTGCGTCTTTACCCGGCGGGGGAACGTCTGCACGTTCGCGAACTGCATGGGGAACACGTTTGCGGTGGGACCTGACGGGCTTATCTATCCCTGTTACCGGTTCATCGGGATGCCGGAATACGTGATGGGCAACGTGGCGGATCATCCGGATCTTGCGACTCTTATGGACTCGCCTGCCGGTAAACTGATGCTGCAGTACAAGGAGTTTGTCGATACTGCGTGCGGTTCCTGCCGGCATATCAAATACTGCCGGGGCGGGTGTCCCTACAACGCGATTGCGCCGACAGGGGGAAAGATCGAGAGCGTCGATCCGCACTGCGTTGCGTATAAACGGATCTTTGACGAGATCTCTGACCGGCTCAATGCCGAGATGTTTGGGGATACAGATTTTGAGATGGCAGGGTTTGGCATGCCGACGGCGAAAGGGAGTAAGCCGAAGATCATCACCCTCATGCACAAGATCGTGACCCGGTAGCGCGGGATGTTGCTGTCTCGCGGGTGGAGCGGGGGAGCACACCAATTGATCCAGAATTACAAAAACAATCACAAGAATTACGAGCCTCCCTGAATCCCGAAGCCGAAGGCGTGCCACTCTGTTGCCATGAGGGAGAGGATGGTGAGGTCTTCCGCATCCAAACAATAGGATAATCACAGGTTTGATAATCTCGCATGAGAAAAGTTATGGTATAATGCCCGAGTTAATCAAACGGAAATGCAAAAATCCTGATGCGTATCTGGATGAGGAGGACCTAAAAGCCATTGCGGAATCTGAAGAGGATTTCCGACAAGGACGGTTTTACACTCATGATGAAGTACGGATCAGGCATGGGCTCCGATGAAATATTCTCTTTTCTGGTCAGATCGCGCTGACAAAGAACTAGGCAAACTATCTTCAACTATTGCCCAGAGAATTTCAGACAAACTTGAATTGATAAGAGATAATCCCTACCGCACGGTTGAATGGTGCACGGGATACCCGTATTTTCATCAACGCATAGGTGCATACCGCGTTATTCTTGATATCGATAATACTGCATTATCTATCAGGGTGCACTCAGTAGGTATCAGAAAAAAAGTTTATGATAGGTGAGATCTCGACAGAGTATCCCCGCGACAACCGCGCCGGTGTCTACCTTCATCCCCTGCCAATTTCTTCACCCAGACCCCCCAGACACCGACATCCCAACTTTAACAAGCCTCGGCATATTCGTCATCATGAGATACACCCCGGTGCCTAAAAGGGCACAATCCTCTGGAAGGGCGAACCCGATGAGATAGTAATGGTACTTTTCTTTAAGAGCGGAGATCAGTTTCGACGACAACTGTTTCTCTTCGTCAGGCAACGCCTCCATCTTCTTAATAGAGTCCCACGCAAGTGGCGTCCATTTCCAGAACCAGATCCCCTCCTTCAGTCCGAAGCCGAAGGTGTGCCACTCTGTTGCCGTGAAGGAAAGAAAGGAAGGGGTGGTGGGATCTTCCAGCATGCTCACACCCCCGTCCCGCAGATAGCGCCCCGGGTCTGAACCTCGTTTTCAAACATCGTCTCTCCCTGCACAATATTCTCATGGAACAAAAGAATAGTGAACAGCAACAAGCAAAAGGAAGAGAGCCATATCTCAGTATAATCAACAATCCTCCTACGGAAATGATCCGATCTGGCTGGGTCATAACCCCATGAACGCAATAAAATAACATTAAATTGCGGATATTTTCGTCCGGGGTTTATAAGCAACTACCCCATTTTCTAGCTATGACCCAGCCTGTAAACCGCTGGTTATGTCAGTCATTCATTCTTCGTGTGCTGATATTCCTTTAGTTTCAGGTTCTACCAATCTTTGGGACTATCTTGACTCTATCCCTCACACAGGGATCGTCGATGTCGTAGTCCAGATCGGGTTTACACGCCATAAATATCGAAAATCACTGCGACGGGATAAAAAATTGATGCGCGTGGTTTGTTTCTGGAACGCGGAAAAATCAATCTGGCATACGTATATGACCAATCTGTCCGTTGAGTCATTTTCCACCGAAGAGATCTACCTACTGTACAAGTTCCGATGGGAGATTGAGATGATCTCGAAAGAATTGAAAAGAGATTTTGAACTGGGTAAACGTTATTCTTCGCGTGATCCAGTCGTCAAGATCAATGTGTATACCGCATTAATCCGAATGACGATTAGCCGTCAGTTGTACAAAAAAATGGTCTTATCGGAAGAGATCGAGTCTGAAAGAGAAAAATTCTCCCCGAAAATGTGGTCGATGGTTTTGGTTGAAAACCTGACAATGTTCTTCAACCTTATTCGCGACGAGATCTTCTGTTCGTATGATCTGAGCGAACGAATTGAACTTTTGTTTCGGACTTTGCGATCGCAGTCGAAACGAATTGTGACTTCAGCGATAACTCACTCGAAAATTCTAAAATATTTAGTCGTTAGTCCCCAGAATGGCGAAAAATGAGCGGGGCTTTATTAGCGGTAGATTTGCCTGTAGTTTCATAAAATGACCTTGATTTGGCGTTATTTTTCACTTCCACAATTTTGGTTTTCCCATATGACGACAGTTCGGTTGATATTTTTTCATTTTTGCAGAATCCAGAATAGGTGAACAACTCATTTGAGATCCAGCGTTCAAAAAACCTGAACTCTTGATCCGGTTTTTGGAACAATTCAGCATTTCTACAATGGTCACGGACTCGCAAAAATTGGGGTTTGGGGGGGTTGGAGTGAGGTCAATAGGCCTTAGCTAAGGGGTATGGATACGGGTAAAACGGATCTGCATGTGCTGGTCGGGCAGTTGATCTCGCCCTGCATGCTCGGCACACTCAAAAACAAGGCAGAGATCCACGAAGACGAAGGCAGCAGACGGTGAACGGTCGCGTGGCGATGAGTCCGATGCCCGTTCCGGATCACTGCCATTGCGGGTAATCAACGGTGCCGGGAACAACCGGGCACCCCACGTGCGACGGGTGTCCGGCTGGCAAGCGCCCGGCTGCCGTTCACACCCGGCGCGTTACTTTTGCTTCGCAGTAAGATGAGCGTTCCTGAACATGATGAGCTGTTCGCAGAACTCCCCCAGGTACTCATCCATCGAGAGACTGCCTTCCTCAAAGACGCAGTCCTCCTCTTCAATGATTTTATTGATCATGTCCCGCGTCGGGAGGATCATATCGATCGGAACGCCGGACTCTTTCGAGCCCCGGATGAGCGCTTCCCGGAAGATGCCCAGACAGTACCCGATCCGGTAGGTGTAGATATCACGGGTCTTTTCGAGATATCCCGCGACTCGCCCGGTCTCGATTATGAGGAAATCCTCCTTCACCTTCTCATCTTTGCACTTCCCCAGCATGTACTTGTAATGCGCAAACGGGTACATCTCTTCGAGTTCTGCCGGGACGATCCCGCACGTCCCGAAGATGACGATGTGATACTGTTCCGGACAAAAGACCTGCGAGATGATCATCCGGATGAGCTGGTGACTGGGGCTCGTACTGTAGGGTTTCCGTACCGCACAGGGCATAAAGATCGCGATCTCTTTCGGGGTCACATCATACTCATCGATGATATACCGGTACGACCGCTCGAACTCCGGCAGGTAAAACGGGGGATCGGTGAGCAGCGGTGCGGTGCTACCCGGTGGCAGGTGCGTGTCGTTTTTGTCACCCATGATCGGTCCATATCAGCTCTCCTTCTGCCTACATGAATCAACCGTTCACCAATAGAGGAGGAATGCTCTTCCCGTTTTTCTGTGCCGCCGTGTTTGTCGATACATATCCTGAAGATGCCCGTGCTTACCAAGGATATCGGCAATTCACCTCCCGGTCGTTCCTTCCGGTCATCTTTTACACCGAGACCGGCGTGACCATCCACTGCCGCAGGCGCC
>JAQTSH010000195.1 GCA_028711405.1 Methanoregula sp. | reverse complement strand
GAGAGTTTAACAAATTCCTCTTACGTAACATATCAAGTAACCTCACTGCTGCTACCACTAAGAAAATAGCAACAATAATCGCTAATATAATATTTTCTTCATTAGTCATATTCGCTCACCTCCTAAGTCGGAGGTTAATACTGAGGTTATAGTATCCTACTATAATAATATTTCTAATCGTATATATAATACGCGCGTTCTAAATTCTTTAACCATTATGTAAAAAAAATGGCATTCTTATTGTCTTTTTACACTCAACGCGCATAATTGATATTGTTGATGGAATCGTCTGCTGGTGGATATCTATGGCTTCAACTTTATTGTAGATTCTATGGGCAATAGAATCAGGCAATTTACCCAACATTTTCTCTGCCGGTTCTGTCCAAGACAAAGAATACTTCATCGGAATCCAAGAATTTTTCCAACTTCTTCGTGAGTGTAGACTCGTCCCTGTCTCACAGCCTCTTGTGATTCGGCAATATCCTTTAAGTCCTGCTCATCAAGAAACGCGTCCGGGTTACACATTTTCGTTTTCTTGACCAGTTGGGGCATGATACACACAGGTTGTTTTCCGGGATTATCAATACTCGGATGGGGGATAATTCCGCGCGGGGCAGAATCTATAAAATCACACGTCCAGAATGAGAATGTGCAAACACCCATGACTCCATACCAGATCTCATATGGCACGAGCGATAGTCTCAGTCTCCCGTCTGGGGTAAAAGAGCTCCTCACCCTTAACAAAAACGACGGTATCGCATGGTTTTTTTATGAAAAGGAACTGAAGATCGAGTTCTTTTTAAACAGGCGGAATAATTTCAAAGACCGTACGGTCATCGGGAGTTGTACCCTGCCCTACCAGCTCAGCGCAGAAGAGTCAAAAAAAGTATTGAAGCGCAAAAATATCCTTTATCACGTGCATGTACCTGAAGAGCCCATTCGTCCGGATGCGACCTATCTATCTGAATATTTTTCAGATTTTCTCGATGCAGAAGCCCGGAATTTTTCAAAAAACCGAAACGAAGCCCTTGCGATTATTGAAGCATTCTGTGACGCCATGTACCGGGATCATAAAGCCCCACTCCGGCGCTGGACACCCGCACTCGTGAAACGCTGCATTCTCGAAGACCTCGCAACGAATCCACACCACAGTCAATGGGATGATGAGATGATCATTCCCCTGCTCTGCCGGTTCTTTAATCACCTCCGTTCATCAGACATTCTTCCCCGGGCACATTCCCTGTCCACTGCTGCCATAACTGTGAATGACGTATTTCATCAAATCTGCCAGTCACAAGTCCAGAAGCATGCAACAGTTTCACACGGTCGAAAGACCGTCCCGACAGGTATCGTACCTGCTTCTTCCCAGCCGGTGCATACCGGAAAGAGACCTGGCACACCTGTACCGATATCAACCCAAAGTATAGTCCCGGTGCCGCCGGCTGCGTGTGCACTTCCATTCGGGGCACTCCTGCAAAATCCCCTCCAGGTGGAAACGGATGTGAATACTTTCGTGGATTCTCCGTTGTCGAACCCGGTTATTTCAGAAGAGGTCAAACGAGTGTACACGTTCCTTGTCAAATCCTGCAACAGTTTTTGCGATCTCCATCCGGATCTGCAGATCCGGGAGGGGTGCCTGCAACTCGTCAACGCATTTGCAACAAAGACAGATCCTCCATCCCCGCTCCTGTCGGGTCGTTCTGCCATCTGGGGTGCCGGGATTGTTTTTGCTACCTGCCAGGCAACCGGGTTCACCGCGAAAAAGAACCGGTTGGGTGTCACTGCCGATGAGGTGGCAGGATTCTTTCAGGTCGCGCCAACTGCGCCAACGGTAAAAGCCGCATTCATCAAACAAAAAATTCAAAGTGACTATCTCCGGTTCGGGGGGAAAAAACCGAAACGGTATCTCACGGATATATTCGATCCCACATGGGCTGAATGTTTCCGCACATGGGCAGAGATCGTGCGAGTAATAATAAGAACAGGATAGCTGAAAATTCGCAAGTTCCTAAAAAAACCGGCTGCGTGAGGCACCGGCTCATGTGCCAACCCCATGATTATCCCTTACCAGCACGAATGAGAACGTCGCTGTACCAGATTTCTGATAATGTTATTTTTTCATTTGACTGGATAACAAAATAAAAACATATTAAAACCACCGGGTGCTACATACGTAATAAATTGTAATAATCTGGAGCAACCATATGCATATTCCCGACGCATTTATTCCCATCTGGCAAGGCGGCATCTATTGGATTATCGCCCTGGTATTTATCGCACTTGCCCTCAAGTGGGCAAAGAATGAGATGAACGAAGAGAAACTCCCGCTCGTTGCAGTTCTTGCAGCAGGCATCTTCGCTCTCCAGTCCTTTAACCTCCCAGTCTCGATGGGGACGAGCGGACATCTCGTGGGTGGGGCACTTGCAGCGATCATCCTTGGATCTCCGTTTGCCGCAGTCTTCATCCTCACGATGGTGCTGATTGTGCAGGCTATCCTGTTCGGGGACGGCGGGATCACAACCCTGGGCGTCAACATCATCAACATGGGTGTAATTGGCGGCTTTGTCGGGTTCTATACATTCAAGGGACTGAAAGGAGTGACAAAGAGCATGCCCATCGCTGCATTCGTTGCTGCATGGCTGGCGTGTGTAATCCCGGCATGCGCCTGTGCGGTTGAAATGTTCTTTGCCGGCACCTTCCCGCTCACTGAAGGGTTGCTCGCCATGGGCATCTACCATGCAATCATCGGTGTGATCGAAGGAGTTGTCACTGTAGCAGCGATCTACCTGATCACTACCGCCAGACCGGATCTTGTGGATCTCGGGGTCAAAACAGTAACGGGGAGGTAAGCAGCATGATGGATAACAAGACATTCATTATCGCCGGTATTATCGTTGCCTTACTCATTGGGGTTGTTGCCGTTTTCATGGCATCCGGGGATCCGGATGGTCTGGAGAGCACCGCACTGGTCGTGCAGGGACAAAAGCAACTGACCGGCGCAACACCCCCGGATGTAGAAATTAAAGAAGACATGACCGGTAAGTTCTCGTACACTGCACCAATGCCCGACTACTCGCTGGGTGAATCCATGGGAACTATGGGTGGTTCGATCGCAATAATTGGCGGGACAATTCTCGCGTTCCTTGTCGTGCTCGGGCTTGCCTGCGCGATTAAGTTTGCAGTCAAACCGGCAAAATAAAACCCATAGAACTTTACCTTTTTTCAACCTATTTTCTACACTCATGCACCTTATCGAGACCCGTGATCTCTGTTATGTCTATCCCGGCAAAGTCACGGCACTGGACAAGATCAATTTTATCGCCCCGAGAAACGCCCGCATCGCGGTGATTGGATCAAATGGTGCAGGAAAAAGCACACTTTTTAAACACTTCAACGGTATCTTCAAACCGACGTCCGGCTCCATTTTGGTCCGCGGTGAACCGATCACAAAACAGAACAGCCGGGAGATCAGGAAATTTGTGGGCATTGTCTTCCAGAATCCCGATGACCAGATATTCTCTCCCACAGTTGAGCAGGATGTAGCGTTTGGTCCCACCAACCTGGGGCTTGATCCTGAAACGATCCACCACCGTGTTCACGAAGCCTTAAAAGTGGTAGGAATCGAACACCTGGCGAGCCGGGTACCGCACCATTTGAGCGGGGGCGAAAAAAAACGTGTTGCAATTGCCGGGGTAATTGCGATGGAACCGGAGGTGCTCGTTCTCGATGAACCAACAGCTGGTCTTGATCCACGGGGTGTCGCCGATCTCAACAGGTTCATCAACTCCCTCTCAACAAAATACGGAATGACGGTAATCTTTTCCACTCATGATGTTGCACTCGTTCCTGAAATTGCGGATTATATCTATGTAATGGACAAGGGACGGATAGTGGCGGGAGGGTCAGTCAACGAGATCTTTATGCAGCCGGAGATGCTCAAATCCGTGCGGCTCGATGTACCGGTCATTCCCAAACTGTTATCGACGCTCAAAGAGAACGGTGTAGAGGTATCGATGGCATATACCTATGCGGATGCAGAAGAGTCCCTGCTTCGCGCTTTTGGCAAACGATCATGATTGAAGAGCTGTTCCAGATTGAACGCGATGCGTATCGTGACAGCGTAATCCACCGGCTGGATGCCCGCGTGAAGATTGTCATTGCATTTGCCGCGATCATTGCGCTGGTTGCCGTGCCCTATTC
>JAQTSH010000194.1 GCA_028711405.1 Methanoregula sp. | reverse complement strand
TGCCCGCCGAGATCTTTCTCGTGGATCGACCCGATCACCTGTGTCTGCTGGATGAAGTTCTTGGGCACACCACCCCCCACATAAATAACGCCGGTTTTTGCTGCTTCTTCGACCCGCGTTGTGATCTCGTCCGCATCGGCAATCTGGTCAATATCGATATCGAATCCCCGACGCCGGGCGATGAGTAGCCCGATGCCAATCGAGGAATCGGCAAGCGCTGGGATAAAGATCGGTATCCCCTCCTTCACGCAGGCAGAGGTGAGCGATTCGTATTCTGGTTTTTCTTTTGCCAGCCACTCCCCGAACCGCCGGATGAACTCGCGTGACGAACCCCGGAACGGTGCGATCGACTCCGACCATGCGGCAATCCTGCGGTCAACGGTTCGGAATTCATTCTCGAAGGCAAAGACATCATAGATCCGATCGATGCCCTTCTCGTAGAGCTTGCCGTCGTCTACCGTATGGTGACCATGATAATGGTGGATCCCTAGGTGCTCGCAAGAATCATGGAAGATGTTCGCGCCTGTCGAAACAATCACATCCACATAGTGCCGTTTCACCATCTCGACAAGACATCGCTGCATCCCCGCCGGTATCATCGCGCCTGAAAGGCCGAAGAAGATCGTACATTCTGGGTCGGCAAGCATCTCACGCCAGATCTCCATGGACTCTCCCAGCGTGCGCCCCTGGAAACCTGTCCGTGCCATACCCGACAACAGGGTCGCGACATTTTCTTCTGGCAGGACAGGGACGATCTGTTTCATCGGGGATTCTCCCTGCATGTGTTCACCGGGTTCCATGCTCAACCACACCCTAAAAACCCGAGTATGCCCCGACTGGTGCGCCCACCGAAAAAGATCTCGCGTTCACTCATCGTCGATATTTCCTCGATGGTGAAGTGGACCGTGGGGTAATCCTGCTTGAGCATCTCCAGCAGTTGCCTGAGTTCCGTACGGGGTACGATACTAATCAGGACAGCCACTGCCGGAACGAACTGCCCCGACCCGTTGATCCGGGTTGTCCCGAATCCTCTCTCTCCCAGCTGGCTGATGAGATGTTCCGGTTCTTCCGTGCAGAAAATTCTGACGATGACCGAGCCCAGACCAATCCACGATTCGATGGTCATCCCCAGCAGTGTGCCAAGTCCGTACCCGACCATGTATGCCAGGATGCTGGGAATGTTATCCAGGTTCGTCAGTACAAGCCCTGTTGAGACGACCCAGACACCGATCTTCAGCGTCCCGATCCCAGATGCGAGGTACTTGTGACCTTTCGTGACATAGACAAGACGGATCGTCTCCATGGTGGTCTCGACGATTCGTGCGACAAGAATGATAAGCGGTAAGATAAGGTCCATTGCGCATCCATAACCTGTGACCGTAACTCGCGTACGGTAATTTAGGCGTTTGGAAGCGTAGTATGAATACTTTCTGCCACAATCCGGGGTTGGAATGTTCAGGGCGAACCTTCAGGGATGGTCGATTACGAAAAAGGGTTATTGTCGCTTTCCCGGATGGAGCTGAGATCGTAGTCTTTGGGGAAAAGAACCCGCATCCCGTTGCCGGAATATGCCTTCATGGACATTTTTCACGTCCTCGATCGAGAAGAATGCCCGGGGATTCCAGATGGTTATGTGATCAATGATCCGTGACACATCCCGCCGTTTCACGAGCGAGATGATCATCGTGACGTCACCCCGCGAACCTTTGGCATCCAGTGTCGTGACACCGTGGTCTTCTGAACGGAGGTACGAGACGATGGCGTCAACCGGTTCCCCGGTTGTGATGATGCGGATAATCACCATGCCGATGGAGAGTCTCTCTTCCACGAGAAGCCCGATGTACGTTCCTGCGGCAAAACCGAAGGTGAACGCGAGGAAGTTTCCGATGTTGGATAAATCCCTCATCACGACTTCGACTGCCAGAAGCCAGATGACAATCTCCACAAAAGCGATGACGGTTGCATACAACCGGATACCTCGTGAGATGAAGACCACCCGTATAGTCTCCATACTGACATCGAGAATGCGGGCAAGAAATATGAGCAGGGGGAGGATGACCCACGCATATATCTCAGGATTGATAAGGGGAAGCACCATTCACTCGCCAAAGGTTTCATCCATTCAAGGACGATAATTATAGAATTTTGCCTAGTCCCATAAGAACATTCTCTCTATTCCGTAACAGGCAGATTATATTAAGCCGGAACCAACAGTAATACACGAATATCTGCATAGATCATCCCTCCGGACCAACTTCCACAGACCGATTGTATGCGTAATGAATGTGCTGTCCCCATCACCGGAACTCACACTGGACGAGGTTGAAAAGGGATTATCGCATATCATCTTTGACGGTCTTTTTACCCACGCATTCGTGACCCTTACGAGTGGCATCTTTCTTATCGCCTTTGCCCTCGAACTTGGGGCGTCCAATATCATCATCGGACTCCTGGCGGCAGTCCCGCCGTTTGCAGAACTGGTCCAGATCCCGGCGGTCGGGTTCATCGAACGGATCCGGAACCGTCGGCTCATCACGGTGGCAGCTTCGCTTCTGTCACGGTCATTATGGATTCTCATTGCCCTCGTCCCGTTTCTGTTCTCACCGGGAGCGGGGATATACTGCCTGGTCCTGCTCCTGGTCACCTACGCGTGTATCTCGTCCGTTAAGCATTGCAGCTGGAAATCCTGGATGCGGGATCTTATTCCGGATGAGATCCTCGGGATGTTCTTTTCACGGAGGATGGCGCTCTCGTTTGCGCTCGCAACGGTACTCAGTCTCTGTGCGAGTTTCTTTCTTGACCTCTGGAAGAGCGACAGCGGGCGGGCGCCTGTCTTCGGTTACTCGCTGATCTTTCTTGTGGGCAGTCTCATCGGTCTTTCCGGCACGTACTTCCTGATCAGTACCCCGGAACCCCGGATGACCGTCACCCGCGCCGTGTCGCTGAAAAGCCGGCTCTCGGTGTGGTTTGCAGATGCCAATTTCCGTAACCTGATCATCTTTTTGTGCCTATGGAGTTTTGCGGTCAACCTTGCTGCGCCATTCGTCACAGTCTACCTTTTAAAGAGGCTCTCGCTCGATATTACGGTCGTTATTTTGCTGTCTATTGTCAGCCAGGTATGCAGCATCGTCTCGTTGCCCTTCTGGGGTTCCATTGCAGACAGGTTCAGCAACAAGTCTGTGCTCAAGGTAGCCGGACCGCTCTTTTTGATCTGTTTTATCGCGCTCACGTTCACCAATCTGCCGGATCCACATGCCCTGACGATGCCCCTACTTGTGATCATCCACATTGTCATGGGTATGTCGATGGCAGGTGTCACACTTGCGGCTGGCAATATTGGTCTGAAGCTTGCTCCGAAAGGGTCTGCTACATCGTACCTTGCGGGGATCAGTATCTTTACCGCACTGACTGCGGGAATTGCCCCGATCATTGGCGGATTTTTTGTGGATCATCTTGCAGACTGTGAACTGGCATGGAACCTGGTCTGGAAGAGTCCGGGCGTCCAGTTTACAATCCCTACTCTTTACCTGGTGCACTGGGATTATTTCTTTGTGTTTGCGTTCCTGATCGGATTGTACTCCCTTCACCGGCTCTCCTATGTGAAGGAGCAGGGGGAAGTGGACGAACCGATCTTCATTCCTTCGCTCATCGCGTATGGCAAGGATATGCGGAACTTCTCGACTGCCGGCGGTATACGGAACCTGCTCCGTTTCCCGGTCAATGGTATCGATATCCAGTCTGAGAATGCGTCGCGGAAACGCCGGAAGGGACCGGCTGCCCGGGACGTAGTCGATGAGACCGGTACAGTACACGTTGACCGGTAGAATGTGTTGATGGCAGTGGAAGGTGTGCACTCTACTACCCGGAGGGTATACCCCCCTCTCGTACTCCCTGAGGTGGCACCCCCCCCTCCAGCGGGAAGGTGGGGGTATGGGTTTGTTCCGCTGCTGCCATGGGGGTACCCCCACCCAAAGACCCCAGCGGGAACCGGATGCAAGCACGTGTCCGACGTGAAGTTCCGTCCGGAAAAGGGGGAGGGGTACCCCCAAGGTACCCTTGGGGGGGGTATGGCTTCCTGACCCGATGGGTGGGGTAGGGGGTACCCCTGCCATTTTTTACCTGGGGGGGAGGGGGGATCCCTGGCAAAAAAAAGGTGGCAGGGGGTCCCCACCCCAGGCTCCGATCCGGTGGGGGGTGGGGGTG
>JAQTSH010000193.1 GCA_028711405.1 Methanoregula sp. | reverse complement strand
CTTGTCCTCTCCGGCACCGGACTCGGGCATGTCAGCACTGCGCTGATCCCCCGGATGAGGGCACTTATTGAAGGTGGTACGCTCGTTGTCATGACCTCCCAGTGTTTGCACGGCAGGGTCTGCGACCGGGTTTATGATACCGGTCGAGACCTGCTCGCAGCCGGTGTCATTGAAGGCAATGATATGATTCCCGAAGCCGCGCTCGTGAAGATGATGTGGGTGCTCGGCAATGAACAGGATGATGAAAGAGCTGCGCGGCTCATGAAGACGGATCTGAACGGGGAATGTATCGGTAGGAGCGCTCATGGCTGTTAAGAACGCGGGTCTGACCGCAGGTATAGAGATACACCAGCAACTGGACACCCGTGAGAAACTTTTCTGCCGGTGCCCGACTACCCTCCGGGAAACCGCCGAGCACACGGGAGAATTCCACCGCTATCTCCGCGCAACAGAGAGCGAGATGGGTACGATTGACCGCGCAGCACAGGAAGAGATGAAACGGGACCGGCTGTTCACGTATTACCCGTACGACACCACCTGTCTTGTCGAGAATGATGAGGAGCCGCCGGCGCCATTGAACGACGAGGCGTTATGTGTCTGTCTCACCATCGCAAAGATGTTCTCGATGACCGCGGTTCCGCAGGTGCATACGATGCGGAAACTCGTCATCGATGGTTCGAACACCAGCGGTTTCCAGCGCACGGCACTTGTTGCCATGAATGGCACGCTCCCGAATGGCGGGCTGATCGAGACCATCTGCCTTGAGGAAGAAGCGGCGCAGCGGGTGAAGGACGATGTGTTCTCACTCGACCGGCTCGGTATCCCGCTCGTCGAGATTACCACGTCGCCCTGCATGCATACTCCCGAGGAGGTCCAGGAGGTCGCAGAATATATCGGCATGGTCCTGAGATCCACCGGGTGCGTGAAGCGGGGCATCGGGACGATCCGCCAGGATGTGAATATCTCCATTCCCGCCGGTGCACGGGTCGAGATCAAGGGAGTGCAGGAACTTGACCTGATCGCGGAAGTGGTCCGTCGCGAAGTCCGGCGGCAGGAGGCACTCATCGCGATCCGGGATGAGTTGAAAGGCAGGGGTGCGACCGTTGATCCGGCTGCTATACAGGACGTGACACCTCTCTTTTCAGGGACGAAATCCGCTATCCTGAAACGGGCGAAGAAATGTCTTGGGATCACGCTTCCGGGTTTCGCCGGGCTTGTCGGGCGTGAGATCCAGCCCGACCGCCGGCTCGGGAGCGAGATGTCGGATTACGCGAAGAAATGCGGGGTCGGGGGGATCTTCCACACGGATGAACTGCCGGCATACGGGGTGACCGCAGAGGAAGTGGCGGCACTCCGCACTCAACTGAATGCGAAAAAGACCGATTGTATCATCATCGTTGCCGGGGCGAGCGAGAAGCAGGCTACCTGCGCGGCAAACCAGGTAATCCTCCGGGCAAGGCTCGCGCTCTCTGATCATCCGGTGCCGGAAGAGACCCGTAAGATGCTGGAGACCGGGAGCACCGCATACATGCGCCCCCTCCCCGGCGCTGCGCGCATGTACCCGGAGACAGATGTACTCCCGGTGTGCATCACCACATCGCGGTGGGAAGCGATTCCTGTCCCGGAACTGTTGACGGTAAAAGCAGAACAGTTTGTACAGGATTACGTGATCGAGCGCCCGTATGCGCTGCAACTCGCGGCTTCCGACAAACTTCCCCTGTTCCAGCGCGCAGTCACAGAAGGCATCAAACCAAAACTGGCGGCGTTTACTGTGCTGTCCACTGCAACCGAACTCCGCCGCGATGGCGTGGAGATAAAAATGATCTCTGATGAAGACTACCTTGCCGTCTGGCACGCAGTGGAGAAAGGCAGGGCGGCAAAAGAGGCAATTCCGGCACTCTTGCGAAATATCGCGTCGGGATGCCCTGTCGGGCAGGCAATTGAACAACTCGCACCGGTGGTATCTCATGAAGAACTCGAATCGATCATCCAAAAGATCATCGACGAGAGAAAGGAGTTTGTACAAACGAAGAAGATGGCAGCCCTTGGACCCCTGATGGGCGTCGTGATGGCAGAAGTACGGGGTTCGGTGGACGGGAAAGTGGTAAGCGGGATTTTAAAACAGCAGATCCTGCTGGCAACACAAGGAAAATAACCCCATTCGCTCGCAACAGGGCGCTCGTGCCGGGTATCTGGCGCGAACATTTATGAGTGGGTGGGCAGAATTAGATAAGGAGTTTAATTATGGGCAAAACAGGCACAACCATCTGGGCACAGATAAAAGGCGTGAAGGGACAGATACGACTCGTCCCGAAAAAAGAGGGCGAACTCAAGTCACCAGGTCCAAACCAGCGGTTCAGATCAAGCGTGAACCTAAAGAAAATGGATCAGGCAAATGAAGAGATGAAAGGGCGCGGTGGCGGCAGAGGCGGCGCCCGCCGTGGTGGACGCGGCGGCAGGCGCGGCGGAGACCGTTCCGGTGGCTCCGGCATGAACGAATCCACGGCAAGCCCACTCATCCGGCGGCGCATGCGCAGGGCAAAAGTCTCCGCGCTCGGTACGAAAGCAAAGTCCGCCAGGTAATGCGATCGGTCCCGTATACGCCCGTGATACCAGGGAGTCCGGGGTGAGATACCCCGGCTGCATTTTTTTGGATTCTATCCGTGAACATGTCGCTTTGGATCCGATAACCGGTGGACCGGTCGTCGTTCCCGTGCAGCGAACATCCACGGTTGATGGGACTTTCTTCTCACGATCAAAATTATCTTTTATTGATAACGACCATGGTGAGTATGGATCTTCCAACCGCAGTGACGAGTTACCAGTTTGGTGAACGCGCGAAGTCCGAACTGATTGTTACTTCCCAGTTGTGTCAGGCACTGGGTGGATTTTCTGAACAGGAACGTGCGGGCGGAAAACGCATGCTCCTGTTGCTGATGGAGTCCGTCAGGGCTGAACTCCAGTTTGCCATCCGGAGCACCGGGCAGAGGGAGTTCGGGCGGGCAACCGATGCTTTAAACGAAGCGATCTCGCTTGTCGAAAGCAATCAGCCGGACCAGGCAACACAGAAAATTGCACGCGCAATCAGCGAATCAACGACGTCAGCGCAGGGTGCCTGGCAGGTTTTGTCAGAACATGGACTCCTCTGAATTTCTGGAATTTTTAACAACCCGAACATCCGTGCGCGAATACGGGAGTACGCCCATCACCGACGCGGAGATCGAGTATATCCTCTCGTGTGCGAGTACCGCCCCGAGCGCCGGTAACCTGGAGTCCTGGGATGTGATTCTGGTCAAAGATGAGGATGTGCGCCTCTGCCTGTGTGACGCAGCGTTCAACCAGCAGCACATCGAACAGGCACCGGTCATCCTTGCCGTCTGCGCCAATTATGTGCGCTCGATGTCACGATACGGGGAACGCGGCATCCTCTACGCATTGCAGGACGCATCGATAGCCGGCACGTACATGATGCTCGCCGCGCATTCTTTGGGGTTGCAATCCTGCTGGACGGGTGCCTTCGACGATGAGGATGTGCGGGAAGTGCTCGACCTGCCGCAGCACATCCGACCGGTGGTGCTTCTCGCGATCGGACGCGGACATCCCGCACCAACCCGGACGAGCCGGATGGCAGCCGGCGAACATGTGCATAACGAGAGATGGTAAAGGAGGACGATACAATGCCCGATTATATGGTAACACTGGAATCTGCATGGTTCTTAAAGGATGTAAAATCGCTTGATGATGCAATAGGGATAGCAATCAGCGAAGCGGGAAAGAGGCTCAACCCCGCAGCAAAGTTTGTCGAAGTTGAAGCGGGAAGTACCCCCTGTCCGTTCTGCGAAGAGGCGATCTCAAGTGCCATTGTCGTCGCAGATACCGCACTTGTCGGGCTTGTCCTCGAGATGAAAGTCTTCCGGGCAGAATCAAAAGAGCACGCGGAGCGGATCGCAAAGTCAGTCATAGGTAAAGCGCTCACCGACATTCCCCTCAAATTGCTGGAAGTGCAGGAACTATGATTTACGTTGTCGGGCACACCGCGATTGACCATATCTCGCATGTCCATCATCTTCCCGAGCGGAATTGTTCGACACATATCACGGACCGGCAGGTCTTCTTCGGCGGCGGAGCGGCGAATATCGCAGCGGGAATCGCAACCCTTGGTGAAGAGGTAACGCTTGTCTCCTGTATTGGCGGGGATTTTACCGGCAGCGATTACGATCGCTGGATGCAGCAACT
>JAQTSH010000192.1 GCA_028711405.1 Methanoregula sp. | reverse complement strand
ATCGAAGACCCCACGCAAAAAACCTATCTCGAAAAAGAGAAGCGTGCGGTGGACAAGATCCGCAACCAGTTCCAGTTTGCCAAGGATTACCAGAACCTGGGCGTCGAACCCCCCCGGTGGCAGCTGATCCGGGGGGCAGTTCACCACGCGGGGGAACTGTTCGACTTAAAAACGATCACGGTGACCAATACCTGCGGGGAAGCGGTGGTCTGTGCAGATCCCCTCTTCGAGAAAGCCTTCGCCTACCTGTTTGAAAATGCTGTCCACTTCAGCGGGACCGTGACAGAGATTCGTATCTTTTTGGAGGAAACACAAGACGGGGCAGTGCTCGTCTTTGCCGATAATGGGGATGGAGTGCCTGTTGCAAACAAACAAAAAATTTTCAATCGCGGGTTTGGGAAGAATACCGGCTGGGGATTGTTCCTCACCCGCGAGATCCTCGCCATGACAAAGATCACGATCGCTGAGACCGGTGAACCCGGAAAGGGTACACGGTTTGAGATGCATATCCCGGCGCCCGCGTTCCGGCGCGAGGGTGAGAGACCCACGATCTGATCTCACACACTGGTACCATTGTCGTTGCACCGTTGCCGGGCGGGACCGGTCCTATAGCGTTTCCCATCCCGTTCCGTGTCCTGCCCGTAAGAACCTGACCATGCCTGATCCCATTTCCCATCCCGGACCGGATGCCCCGAAAATCCCGGAAAAAACCGTCGCTCTCGTCCGGTGTGACACGTACGAGCGTGACGATGTTTTCTCTGCCGTGAAACGGGCGATAGATCTCTGCGGGGGCATCGGGGCGTTTGTCACACCGGGAACGACGGTTCTTGTCAAACCGAACCTGCTCCAGGGTCTTACGCCGGACCGGTGCGTCACCACGCACCCTGAAGTCCTCCATGCGGTGATCCGGCTCCTGCGGGAACACGGGTGCCGGGTCATCATCGCCGATAGTCCCGCTGCCGGTATCCCGTATACCGCAGCGAACCTGAAACGGGCATATACCGGTGCCGGCTATGACACGGTTGCAGGCGAACTCGGGGCAGAACTGAACACGGATACAGGCTTTACCCTCGTGCCGGCACCTGACGGGGTCGTGGCACGGCAACTGCCGATCATCAACCCGGCGCTCTCGGCAGATGCCATCGTCGTCGTCTCCAAGTTAAAGACGCACATGTGGACCTGCATGAGCGGCGGAACGAAGAACCTGTTCGGGCTGATCCCCGGACTGGAAAAGCTCTCGCTCCATGCCCGGTTTCCCACAGAAGACGCCTTCGGGCAGATGCTCCTCGACATCAACACGCTCGTGCGACCCCGGTTGCAGGTGATGGACGCGGTCTTTGGCATGGAGGGGAACGGTCCGACTGCCGGGCACCCGCGAAAGATCGGCGTCATCCTCGCGAGTGCGGATTATTGCGCGCTCGATGCCACGGCAGCCCGGCTGATCGGGATCAACCCGATGGAGGTCTGCACGATCGCCGCTGCTGCGGAGCGGGGGTTGTATGCCGCAGACGGCACCGGCATCCGGCTTGTCGGGGATGACTTCCAGCAGTGCACCGTGCCGGATTACCGGAAGCCCGCATCGTACCAGGGCGGCAGGCGGGGGATGAAACCCTCCGTTCCCCTCGCGTTCATGCAGGCAGTGGGCAGGCTCTATGTCCCCAGACCGGAGATCGATGCCTCGCGGTGCAAAGGGTGCCGGAAGTGCGAACGCGGATGCCCGGCAGGGGCGATCACGATGGCGGGAAACGTCCCGCAGATCGACCGGCAGAAGTGCATCCGCTGTTTCTGCTGCCATGAGATGTGCACGGATGCGGCGATCCGGCTGCGGCGGAGCCGGACTGGTCGGCTGATCGCATGGCTGATGCGGGCGGAGGGAGCGTGAGACCCGAGGGTGTCGTTCACTTTCTGGAGAACTGTGCTGCTGCCCGTGCCACAGGCACCTATATTTTTCCCCCTGCCACATGGACTATATGATCCGGAGCGAACAATCAGGTCGAGCCGTGAGTCATGCCCCGTCATGACGAGCGTGATACCATGCAGTACCGGCACGTACCCAAAAACGGCGATCAGCTATCCGCGTTGGGCTTTGGCGCAATGCGTCTTGCAACGAAGCGAGGCAGGATCGATGAAGAACGAGCCACCCGCCAGATCCGTGATGCGATCGACAAAGGGGTCAACTATATCGATACCGCTGTCCCGTACCATGGCGGAGAGAGCGAGCGGTTTCTCGGGCGGGCACTCGGGGACGGATACCGGGAACGGGTGAAAGTTGCCACCAAACTGCCGCCGTGGAGTGTAAAAACCCGCGAGGATATGGACAGGATCCTCGATATCCAGAGAAAAAAACTCCAGACGGATCATATCGACTATTACCTGCTCCACTCGCTGGATGCCAACCACTGGAAACGACTCCGGGATCTTGGTGTTCTCCAGTTCCTTGACGCCGCAAAAGCAGCTGGAAAGATTACCAATGCCGGTTTCTCGTTCCATGGGGACCGGAAGACGTTCTTTGAGATCATCGATGCCTACGACTGGACATTCTGCCAGATCCAGTATAACTTCCTCGATGAGACCAACCAGGCGGGCACCGAAGGGCTCCGCTATGCTGCCGCGAGGAAGATCGCGATCATGGTCATGGAACCGCTGCGGGGAGGGATGCTTGCCGGAAAACTGCCTGCCGAGGTCACGCAGTGCTATTCGCAGGCGGAGACGAAACGCTCCGCGGCGGCATGGGCACTCCGCTGGGTCTGGAACCATCCGGAGGTGACGGTCGTCCTCTCCGGTATGAATGACGAGGCGCACATCGCAGAGAACATTCAGACCTGCGAGGACGCCCTACCCGGCACTATGACCGTAGACGAACTGGCAATGATGGAACGTGTCGCGGGAGCCTACAAGCGGTTGATGAAAGTCGGGTGCACCGGCTGCGCATATTGTATGCCCTGCCCGTTCGGTGTGAACATCCCGCAATGCTTCTTTTTGTATAACGAGTACCACATGGGGATCAATCGCCTGATGACACGGGGAATGTACGGCATGGGGCTGATGGGCGTCATGGGCACACCGGCAGATGCATCCCTCTGCCGGCAGTGTGGTAAATGCGTAAAAGCCTGTCCCCAGAAGATTGCAATCCCGGAAGAACTTAAGAATGTCAGAAGGACGCTGGGCGGGCTCAGGACGAAACTTTTGCTTCCGCTTGCGAAACTGATGTTCTCTGCGGGCGTGAAGGAATAACGGGGACTGCACGGAAAAACCCTGCAAGTGCCCATTCGTGCCAGATCCGGCACGGGATGGGATGAGACTCCCCTCCTGCATATCAGCATCTTTTTGTGGATATCCCGCATACCTCCGTAAGAGATGTGCCCCCACGCCTTGATCCCCTACAAACCGGTCAATCCGAAGACCCGGCTCTCCTGTATCCTCAACCAGGAGGAGCGGGAAGCCTTTGCCCGTGCGATGCTTGCCGATGTCATTGCCGCGGTAAAAGGCGCCGGGTGCAGCCCGGTGATCGTTGGTACCGAATTGTTTGACAGCGACGATGTCCAGGTGACGGTGAAGGATGCCGACCTGAACCAGACCCTAAATGCGATCCTCCCCCAGTCCACCGGGGGGCAGATGCTGATCGTCATGGCAGACCTCCCGCTCGCAACGAGTGCCGCAATCGAACGGGTCTGTGCCACAAAGAAGGACATGGCAATTGTGCCCGGGCGCGGCGGCGGGACGAACGTGATCTTCCTCCGGGAACCCACCCGGTTCCATGTCAATTACTACGGTACGAGTTTTAATAAGCACATGCAGATCGCACGCGACGCCGGGCTCTCGTGCGAGGTGATCGATTCCTTCCGGCTCCATACGGACATCGATGAGAAAGAGGATCTCGTCGAACTGCTGATCCACGGTGACGGGTCGAGCCGGAAGTATCTGGAAGACCTCGGTTTCGAACTCTCGTTGGAGAGGGGACGGGTTGGGGTTCGCCGGCGGGGAACGTAGCGGGCAGGTCTGCATGCCAGGCATGACGCCCCCGACCGGCGCAGGGACTTAAAGCCACCGGACAGGGGAACACGGGTCGGTCACATCATCTTTTTTGCGGGATCTCCTTGACCGGTCCCGCCCCGGTCACCTTCAGATGATTTCCCGATCATTTCCCGATCACGACTGATGCCGCCGGGTCAAACGGGTTCTTCCGCATCGCGAGGCTGAAGAGGTACGGGTAGTTGTCGCGCAGGTACTCCATGTAGCACAGCCATTCATGCATC
>JAQTSH010000191.1 GCA_028711405.1 Methanoregula sp. | reverse complement strand
GTTCTCGGTCGCGCTCGACGGGGATATCCATGAGATCATCGTTGCGGAACCCCACAACCCGGCGGGTGTGAGCCTTGCCGGGCTCTTCTCGCAGATTTTTTCGCGGGCACGTAAAACCCGGGCGGAGCCCCCGGGCATCACGAGCGTCGTCCTGTATGCCACGCTGACTCCTGACGCCGGCTCACGGCTCCAGCTTAAATCCAACCGTGTCTCCGGTACTGTCGGTTCGGATAACACAGGAAATGTTGATGATGCTGGCAGTATTGGCGGGGCGGATCCCCATGCTCCAGGTACCGCGGGGGAACTTTCAATGCCCGCCACGGGAAAAGTCGTCTGTGCATTCGGCTGCTGTATCGACCCGGAGGCTGATCTCTCCTGCTTTGACCGTGAAGCGCTCGATGCGATCCTGTGCGAGGACATGCCAGCCAGGGCACCGGGAGATTTAGTGGTGAACCTGTCCGGGCTCATCTTTAACGCAGAATCTAAAGATCCGACTCAGGGACTTTTTCGGCTCATCGCGGAGACGGCAAAAACAGAGACCTGCACCGGTCTCGTCCGGCTTCCGGCGTCTGTCACCGTCTCGCGTGCAGTGATCGGGATCTCGTATGTATCCGGTATCGTGCAGACAGACCGGGTACCCATCCGGATCGCCGGGGAGTGTCCCGGGTGGAATGCGACGTTCGAACGCCTCGCCCGCCAGTTGAATCCGGGGTGCGGGCTGTTGGAACTGGTGCCCCTGACCGGCGGCTTTTCCGGGACGTGCGTCTTCCGGGTCAATGCCTGGGACCGGCGGGGGCGCAAGATGATGCCGCTCGTAATGAAACTCGGGAACCAGCAGATCATTGACGCGGAGATCCGGGGTTACACCGATCACGTGAAGCGCTACATCCAGAACAACGCGACGCAGATCCTCGAACAGGCGCAGATTGGGGGATCGGGCGGCATCCTCTACAATTTTGTCGGGATCCGTGGAGCGGAGAGCAGGATCCTCTCGCTCGAAGACTTTTATCTCTCGCACACCGCGGATGAGATCCAGCCGGTCATCGATACACTCTTCCGGGTGGTGCTCCGGGGATGGTATGGTCAGCCCCGGTTGAAGGAGATGCACCTGTACGAGGAGTACAACCAGTTCTGGAAATATGACCAGATCCTCTCGTATGCTGCGTCGCATTTCGGGGCAACGCTCGGAGACGAAACCTGCGAGCTGCCTTTCGGTCTGGGCACGTCAACAAACCCGCTCTGGTTTGTGGAGACGGTACTTCCCCGGCGGATGCCGGACACCGCGCTTGTCTATGAAGCTTCGGTTCATGGCGATCTGAACATGAAGAATGTCCTGATGGACGAGACGAACAATCTCTGGCTGATCGATTTTGCCGAGACCCGGTACTCGCACTGCCTGCGGGACATCGTCAAACTGGAGGCAGTGATCAAGGGCGAGCAGGTGCCGATCCGCACGCGGGAGACGCTCAAAGAGCTGGTGCTACTCGATGCCCGGTTCCTCGCCCCGCGTTCGTTCTCCTGCATCCCCGAAATCCCGGATGGCATCACCGATCCGGCGCTCGACAAAGCCTTCCGGTGCGTGCAGCAGTTACGGCGATATGCGGATCTTGTCACGCTCCTCGATGACGACATCTCCCAGTACTACATCGGGCTTCTGCCGTTTACGCTGAACCTCCTGTCATACTCGTCGGTGAACGATCTTGCAAAGGAGTACGGGTGGATCTCGTCATCCATGATCTGCAAGCGGCTCATGGAGATGGGGAGATGATTTTTTACCGCGACGAGGGATCCGGGATCAATAATGCCGGTTTTTCAGGGGGATGCACGCTCGCTGATCTCAGACTCATGAGAAAATAATTCCCCGGCTCCCCTCACCGGAACAATCTCGTCTGGTTCGTCCCGACCGGGTTTTTGCCACCGCACGACTCCATGATCTTCTTCTGCGCCAGATCCCGCTGGTGTCGTGCGTCAGGATCGTTTGAATTGACTGCGATCGCTTTGTCAAAGGCACGGATCGCTTCGAAATATTTTTCGAGATTCATAAGTGCGATGCCCTTGTTGTACCATGCTTCAGCGAATGCCGGATCGATATCCGTTGCCTGGGCAAACGAGTTCCGTGCGTCCTGGAACCTGCCCATCTTAAAGAGGATGATCCCTTTGTTATACCACGCGTTCGCGTTGTTGGCATCGGTTTTAATCTCCCGGCTCACGAGATCGAGCGCCTGCTCGTAGTGCCCCGCCTCAGCAAGTTCGAGAGCTTTCGCAGATAATCCCTGCACATCCGGCATGTAAGGTAGTGTCGTAGTCAAACCCGATGAAGGTTGCGATGGCTCACATAATCCCATAGAACCATATCTCACCGTCACAGCGTCTGCAACAAGTCCATCAGAAAATATTTCTCCTAACGGTGACATTAAATATATTTACGATCATTTTCGTCAAACATTCCATGAACCGTTCAGGTTCCGGAAGAATACAAAAAATATCGGGTATGCGACGCATCAGGGAACTCTCTCATGAATTCTGGTGGCGCAAACCGGCGTTTTGAACATGCGAACGTATCATCATGCACCATTTGATGAGCAAAAGAGGGTAATCAAATGCCTCACAGGCATTATTAATCGATCGGAAAAAACCCACAAACATTATTCCTGAAAAAATGCCACTGGCGTTCCTGCAGTAACGATATCCTGTCTCCTGCATTTTGACGATCTGTCGCATTTCGATGGAAAGGGCTGGCATTCACCATGGACATCCGGAAAAAATCTCTTATCATCCTCTCTGGCATTATCATCGTAGTTATCCTTATCTTTATCGTCTTCTCCTCCACAATCTTTCTCGACAGTTACCGGAACCTCGAATCCGACCATGTCCGGGACAACATGGATCTCATCTTAAAGAACAGTAACACCGAGATCGCAAACCTCAACTCCACGGTAGGGGATTGGGGACCCTGGGATGACACATATATGTTTGTCAACGGCGACAATCCCAGTTATATAGCAAATAACCTGATTCCGGCAACATATGATAACCTGTACCTGAACTTCGTCGCGATCGTCAACAATGAGGGAAAGATCGTCTACGGTCAGGGTTATGATCTGAAAAACCATGAACTAACCCCCCTGCGCCCGGACCTTGTCGCTGAACTTGCAAAATCCGATTCCCCGCTTAAAAACACAAACATCAGTGCCCGCGTTGGCGGACTTCTGGATCTTCCCGGCGGAATGGTGCTTGTCGCCTCACACCCGATTGTGAAGAGTGACTATTCCGGGGAGCCCGTGGGATCGATCATCATGGGGAGGTATATAGATGCAGCCGAGATCTCCCGGTTCTCTGCGGATTTCCGGCATTCCATCTCTGTCATCCCGGTCAAAGAAACCCCCCGGGTCTCCGATGAAGAAGATTCCCTTGCCGGTTCCGGTGCAGAAGAGCCCCGTAACGGTTCAGGAGCACCGATCATCTTCACCCATGCGATCGATCGCGAGACCGTCGAAGGCACCACGGTGTTACCGGATATTTACGGGAATGAAACGATCCTCTTCTCCCTCCAGATGCCCCGTGATATCTACAACCAGGGTGGACGAACCGTACTCTCATCGATCTTCTTCCAGCTCGTGATCCTCTTCGGTCTGGGTATCCTGATCATCTGGTTGATCGATTCGCAGGTACTCCTGCGCATCGCGACCACCAACCGGGAGATTGCGCAGATCACCGAACAGAAAAACCCCGGTGGCAGGGTAACGGTGAACGGGCACGATGAGATCTCGCAGCTCGCAACATCCATCAACACCATGCTCGACCAGATTGATACAAGTCATGCAGCCTTAAGCGAGAGCGAACAGCGGTTCCGTGAACTGGCAGAACAGTTCCCGGAGATCATGGTCGAAGTCGATACGCAGGGTATCCCCACGTTTGTCAACCAGGCAGCTTCGTCCATCTTCATCTTTATTTATGGCGGACTAAAGAGACCGTGGAGCATCTTCGATCTCGTCGCTCCCGAAGATCGCGAGCGGTTCCGGGAGGATTTCTCACGGATCCTGCACGGGGAATCCATGACCGGAAATGAATATGTCGCCCTGAAGAAGGATGGCACCCGGTTTGCCGTGATCCTCTATTCTACGCCCATCATCAAGGACAGCAGGATCACGGGCGTGCGGATCTTTGCCGGGGATATCAGCGAACGGAAACGGATGGAGGACGAACTGAGAAAAATAAACGAGAAGATGAGCCTGCTCTCCAGCATCACCCGGCATGATATCCTCAA
>JAQTSH010000190.1 GCA_028711405.1 Methanoregula sp. | reverse complement strand
GTGATCGCCACTTTCGGCTCGTCATGGGTCGTAATGCCCGCATCCCTCACTGACTTCATGACGATCGCAAGTCCGTCCGCCAGCGCCTTATGGTTACGGATACCGGTGAGCACAATCTTGCCAGTCGAAAAGATCAGGCACGCAATACGGGGGTTATCGATCCGGTACACTGCACCGGGGAACCGTTTCGTATTGAGCTCGCAGTTCTTGACTTTTTCTGATAACAAAGCAAGATCAATGGAATCGGCGATGACTCCGGATGCCACCATGTTCTCAACTTTTAAGGATTCGTAATGTTGATCTGCCATCCTTATGCTATGCTGCTCGTGGTATCATAATACTAATGGATCACTTTTATGATGGGTTGGCACTTTTCCGGTTATTGACACCTTTTTTATTGCGCTCGTGATCGCACAGATCTGGCAGTTGCCCGGCAGGGTCGCCCAAAGATTTAAGCCCTTCTATGTGGTATGATGCAATTGGTTACCTCAACATCACAAAATCCCCCGGATTGTGCGGGATTGTGCATGCAGGACACATGCAAACACACAGGAAAACAGGGCAGTGGTCCCTGGGAGCGCAGGAAAACCGGATGATACACGATGTCAAATCCATTCTCTCCCGCCCGGTTCATGGTCATGAGGGCATACATGCGTTGCTGTCCGGGAGATATGCCGCCCTCGTCACGTGAGCGAATCCTTCCCCGCCCGTTTGTTTTACAATCTTTTCATCTGTCGCTCTGGGCGCATGGGAATCTGACCCTTCACCGGATGCCCGGTCTTGAAACACAACACGGGAACGGTAGTGCAGACCCCGAAGGGGGTGGAGTGTGCGATGCCGGAACCTGACGCGCTGATCCTTTCCGTTCTGGGCGTTGCCACTATCATCTTTGCCGGAGTTGCCGTGCTGCACAAAAACCTAATCCGTGCCATCGCCGCTTATGCCCTGGCGAGCGTGTGCCTCGCGGCGATCTTCTTTCTCTTCGCTGCCCCGTATGCTGGCGCGCTCGAACTCGTGGTCGGTGCGGGGCTTGTCGCCGTCCTCTTTTTAGTTGCCCTCATCCTTTCCGGTGGAGAGGAAGACGAGGTGCCCGCATGAACCTTAAGACCGCGTGCGCTGTAATCTGCGGAGCCGTTTTTCTTGTTGTCGTTGTGTATGCGCTGACAAAAGGAGTGCCGCTCACCACCGCTGCCACCCCGCACCTGACCCCGGCGGGCGCGGCACTCTGGAACGACCGCACCTATGAAGTGCTGCTCCAGGGGTTGATCATTCTTGCGGGAGTCGTCTCTATCCTCCTGCTTCTGGGCAACGGGAGACTACGGGAGATGCACCCATGATCATCCCCGCCGCACTGGTGGGCATGATCATCGCCTGCGCGCTCTTTGCCATTGGGCTTGCATGCCTGATCGCCCGCCGGAACCTGTTAAAGATGGTCATGGGACTTGAATTTCTGGGAAACGGTGTGAGTCTCCTCTTCATCGTCGGGGGATTTTTAGCCGGTGACGTCGGACTCTCACAGGCAATCGTCTTCACCCTCATCGCCATCGAGGCGGTGATCGCCGGTCTCGCGCTTGCCCTTGTGATCCTCGCACGGAAATACTGGCAGACGTTCGATTGCGCTGCGATCTTCCTGCTCACGCGAGGTGGTGGCACATGACCGGTGTCGAACCGTGGATGCTTATCGGCATCGTTGCGATACCGTTCCTGTGCGCCTGTGCGGTCATGCTCCTGCATACCCGACCTGACGCGCGCGAAGCAGTATCCCTTGTGGCTGCGATCCTGACGTTTGGTCTCTGTCTCTGTGCGCTCCCGTCCGCCTTTGCTGCACAACCCGTCACCACACCAGCGCTTGTCGTGCTTCCCAGCCTCCCGTTACAGTTTACCGCCGATGCGTTCGGGCTCTTGTTCGCCGGCATCGCCTCACTGCTCTGGATCATCACGACCGTCTATTCCATCGGCTACATGCGGGGACTGCACCTGCACGCCCAGACCCGGTATTATGCCTCATTCGCCATCTGTATCGGGGCGGTGATGGGGGTCGCCCTCTCCTCGAACGTTTTTTCGCTCTTCGTCTTCTACGAGATCCTCGCCATCGCTGCGTACCCGCTCGTTGTCCATAACGAGACGCCCGAAGCCCTTGCCGCAGGGAGGAAATACCTGATTTACACCCAGAGCGGCGGCGTTGCCGTCCTTGCCGGCATGATGACGCTCCTTGCGATGGGGAACACGCTCGATTTTGTCGCGGGGGGCAACGCCGCCATCGCCGCCATTCCGCCGGATTTCGCCCGGCTCGGGTTTGTCCTCCTTATGGCAGGCTTTGGTGTGAAGGCGGCGCTTGTGCCCCTGCATGGCTGGTTGCCGAGCGCGATGGTCGCGCCCACTCCGGTGAGCGGGCTCCTGCATGCCGTGGCGGTCGTCAATACCGGGGTCTTCGGGCTCCTGCGCCTGATGTTGTACCTGTACGGACCTGACCTGATGGCAAGCCTCGGGCTCCAGACCCTTGTGGTGGCAGCGACGGTAATCACGATCATCGTCGCGTCGCTCCTCGCACTCCGGCAGGACGACTTCAAACTCAGGCTCGCGTATTCCACGATCAGCCAGTTGAGTTACATGGTTCTCGGGGCGGCGATCCTCCTGCCGGCGGGAATATCCGGCGTTTCGGACGCAGGGCGGATGGCAGCGATCATCGGTGCCACCTTCGCCTTTACCGCGCACGCGTTTGGCAAACTCGCCATGTTCTTTGTTGCGGGAGCGGTCGCGGTGGAGACCGGAAAGACGAAGATCTCCCAACTGGACGGGCTCGGCAGGAAGATGCCGTGGGAGTTTGCCGCATTCACGCTTGCCACGCTCTCCATGGTGGGACTGCCGCCGATGGCGGGGTTCATCTCAAAATGGTATCTCACGATGGGCATCGGCGCCGGCGACTATACCCAGTGGTGGATCATTCTTATCCTTGTCGCGGCGAGTGTGCTCAACCTCGCATACTTCCTCCCGGTCATCATCCGGGCGTTCTTCCGCCCCGGTACGGGTGAGATGCCAAGAGTCCGCTGGACACTCCGTCTACCGGTGTGTGTCACTGCCGCCATCGCGGTGCTCCTCGGGATCTGGACGGGCATCCCCTACGGTCCGTTTGCGCTCTGTACACAGGTCGCAGCGAGCGTGACGCATACAGCTGGTATCGTCACCGGCACGTTCGCCGTTGGTACTGCAATACCCCCGTTTGTGATCCTTTTTGTTGGCGCCCCGCTGGTGCTTCTGTTACACGGTCGGGTGCGACAAGCCGGGCTCGTCGTGCTCGGCGGTATAACGCTTGCCGATGTCCTCCTCCTGCCCGGCGGGTACTTTGCAGGTGCGGGCGCCGGGGCAGCAGGTGTACTGCAATGGAACCTCCCCTTCATGGGATATACGCTCACCCTTCTTCGCGTTGACCCGCTCTCGTACCTTGTCGGCGTGATCTTTGCCCTGATTGCGTTCTTTGCAATCCTCTACGCCGCTGTTGCTGCGACGCGCCGCCTCCAGCTCTTTGCCCTGTTCTATACTGCCGCTGCCCTTGGCGTGGTCTTTGCCGGTGATTGGATCACCCTCCTCTTCTTCTGGGAGATCATGGCAGTCACCTCAACGGTTCTCATCTGGCAGGAGGGTGGGGAAGCGATCGGGGCGGGATACCGGTATCTGCTCTTCCACGGACTCGGTGGAACGCTCCTTGGGGGTGGGATCGCCCTTCTCTTTTTAGGGTCTGGCACATCCCTCATCAGCCCGCTTGCCGGCATTCCGGATCCGACCTACCAGTTCTGGGCGACCGTCCTTATCACGCTCGGGATCGGCGTGAACCTTGCCATCGTCCCCTTGCACACCTGGCTCACCGATGCATACCCCAAGGCGAACTTTGTCGCGAGCGTGTTCCTCTGCGTCTTCACCACAAAAGTCGCGGTCTATGTCCTCGCCCGTGCGCAGCCGGGCACCGAAGTGATCATGTACATCGGGGCAATCATGGCGGTGTATGGCGTCATCTTCGCCATGTTCCAGAACGATATGCGTCGCCTGCTCTCGTACCATATCATCTCACAGGTGGGTTACATGGTCGCCGGTGTGGGGATCCTCTGCTGGCTCGGTGCGGCAAGCGGGACCGGGCAGCTTGGGCTCGACGGGGGAATGGCGCACCTGACCACGAACATTCTCTACAAGACGCTCCTGTTTATGGCAGTCGGGGTCATCATCTGGAAGACCGGTGAGAACCTGTTGAGCCGCATCGGGGGGCTCCAGAGAAAGA